>JAYUTQ010000401.1:0-7358 GCA_043755055.1 Chitinophagaceae bacterium
TTCGCAAACACAGTAACATCCATTTCTCCTCTCCATTTGGAGAGGCTGCCCAACGGGCAGGTGAAGCAGGGGTTGGGGTGAGGCCTTTTATTGGGAGTCGGGCATTTGTACTACTATCTATCGACATTGGCAGCTTGCCCCGCCGAATGCGGGGACGCTCCGTTCAAGTTTGGTAATTCTATTTAGCATCCTCTATGTATAGTCTCTCACAAATAGCAACCATTATTTCCGGCACTTTTTCCGGCACCGAAACAAATGCCATAAAATATTTATCCGTAGATAGCCGAAAAATTTTCTTTCCTAACGAAACCTTGTTCTTTGCTATTGTTACAGAACAAAGAGATGGTCATGCTTTCATTAACGAATTATATGAGCAGGGCGTAAGAAGTTTTATAGTAAGTAAAGCCTTTGATACAACTAAAAATATCGTTTCGAATCCATTTGAAAAGGATAATGAAATACCGCCGGGAGGCACTCCTTTATGGGGCAGGGGGCAAATAGGAGTAGCAGGCTCTTTTGGCAATATTTGGCAATATAAAGAAGCTGGTTTCATAACTGTTCCTGATACTTTATTGGCCTTACAACAACTGGCAGCACACCACCGGTCTCAGTTTAATATTCCTGTAATAGGTATTACCGGCAGTAATGGAAAAACCATTGTAAAAGAATGGCTGCATCAGTTGCTGGCAGCGGATTACAACATTGTACGCAGCCCCAAAAGTTACAACTCACAAATAGGTGTTCCGCTAAGTGTTTGGCAAATGAACGAGGCAAATACCCTTGCTATTTTTGAAGCTGGTATTTCCAAGCCGGGAGAAATGGAAGCATTACAAAAAATCATACAGCCCACCATTGGCATTCTTACCAATATAGGCGTAGCACATGATGAAGGCTTCGAAAATCAACAGGAAAAAATTTATGAAAAGCTACAATTGTTTGAGGATGAAAACATCCCTGTTATTTATTGCGCCGATCAGGATATTGTAGCGGATGCGGCTGTTGATTTTCCATTTACAAAATACAAATGGGGCCATCAGGAAAAAACGTGGATGCAGATTACCAACATGCAATCTTTGGGTAATGGCACAGACGTAGCTACATTTTTTAATAACCAAAATTTTACATTTCATATTCCTTTTACCGATGCTGCTTCTATTGAAAATTGCATCCACTGTATAGCCGTTTGCAGGTATTTAAATCTAGCAGACGCAGTTATTAACGAAAGCATTCAGCAGCTTCATCCCATCGAGATGCGGTTGGAATGGAAAAAAGCCATCAACAATTCTTATCTGCTAAATGATAGTTATAGCAACGACATCTCATCGCTTATCATTGCATTAGATTATTTACAACAGCAACAGCAGGGTACTACACAAACGGTTATTCTCTCCGATATTTTGCAAAGCGGTATAGCAGATTCTATGCTCTATTTTCAGGTAGCAGAATTATTGGCACAGCGAAAAGTAAACCGATTGATAGGAATTGGTACTGCAATAACTAAATACAAACAAGCCTTTACCAACCAAAACATTATTACAGAAGTATTTAATACTACCGATGATTTTATTAAGCATTTTGATAGCCTGCAGTTTAAAGATGAATCTATTTTGCTAAAAGGTGCCAGGGCATTTGGCTTTGAAAAAATCGCAGCCTTGCTGGAACAGCAAGACCATCAAACTGTGTTGGAAATAAACCTTACTGCATTAACCAACAACCTCAAAAAATACCGTAGCCTTTTACAACCAACTACCAAAATGATGGTGATGGTAAAAGCTTTTGGTTACGGTAGCGGAGGTGCCGAAGTGGCCAAAGTGCTGCAATTTAATAAAGTAGATTATCTGGCGGTAGCCTACGCCGACGAAGGCGTAGCATTGCGTCAGGCAGGTATCCATTTACCAACAATGGTAATGAATGCAGAGCCATCCACTTTCGATGCTTTGTACGAACACAATCTGGAACCGGAAATTTATAGTTTTGACATCCTGCAACGATTTTTAAAATACTGTCAGGTGCAGGGCATTGCTTCTTTCCCCATCCACATAAAACTGGATACAGGTATGCATCGCCTCGGCTTTGAAATAACGGAAGTGGAAGCTTTAAGTAAAACATTGACCCAACAAAATATCCTTACTATAAAAACCATTTTTACCCATTTGGTAGCAAGCGAAGCTGCAGATCAAAATAGTTTTACCCAACAACAGGCTGAACAGTTCAGCGAAGCCTGTAATAGTCTGGAACAGAAAATAGGCTATGGCTTTATTCGCCATGCGGCCAATACAGCAGCCATTAGCAACCACCCCAATTTACAAATGGATATGGTAAGGTTGGGCATTGGCCTTTATGGTGTAGACAGTGCCAATAATCTGGATCTGGATGTTGTGAGTACTTTAAAAACAACGGTGGCACAAATTAAATATGTAAAGGCAGGAGATAGCGTAGGGTACAACAGAAAAGGCGTTGTAACCAAAGATTCTTTAATAGCTACTGTTCGTATAGGTTATGCTGATGGCTATCGACGTGAATTGGGCAATGGCAAAGGTTTTATGCTTATACAAAATCAGCCGGCACTCGTTATTGGTAATGTATGTATGGATATGACGATGATAGATGTAACTGGTTTTGATAATATAAAACCCGGCGATACAGTTGAGGTTTTTGGAAAAAATATTCGGCTTCAATCATTGGCAAAGCAATGTAATACAATACCGTACGAAATAATGACTGGCATTAGCCAAAGGGTAAAGCGGGTCTATTATGAGGAGTAGGATTGTTATTATGCAACAAGAAAAGAAAAACCTGAGCACCCGGGCGGGCTATTCTTTCCAAGTCCTCGGCGGCGAAGTAGTACCAAAGCTTCGCTGTTGCATGGAACCTGCGCCGCCTGTGGGCTTTCCACTACTATCCCTGGTGCAGCTCCGCAAACAGTCTTTTATTTTATCTATGTTTCATCAGGTATTTACTTTTAATATTATCCTCTAAGAAACACTTCAAAATTTATTGAATAATTTAATTGTAAGTTTTTTTAGTACTGTTTGTGCATTCCATCATTTTGCTGCATCCGTTGGTAAGTAAGAAATAAACCAACCTCCAAAACGCATAACAGATGAGAATAAAATTGCTTGTAGCACTGCTATGGCCTGTCCTTTCTATGTCTCAGGAAGTAAAGCCTGTACTATCTGCCGCTTATTTATTGCTGATAAAAAACGACAGTGTATTAAATGTAAAAAATAGCATTACAGCCGATAGTACCAATAGTATGAAGCTGGCCAAGCTTCGATTTGTACAATCACTTTCTAATGGGCAAATGTTGGTAAAAAAAATTAAGGTAAAAGGCGATAATACAGTCAATCTAAAATATGTAGGTAATGATTTTATAAGTATTTCCGGCTCTGCCTCAGCCTCTATTGAAAGGCAGCACATAAATCGCATTCCGGCAACTCAAAACCAATTTGTTCAGGGTCGTTCTTCGGGTAATGGCTTTATATGGAATGGGCCTGAAACAGGCGAATTATTTAGCTATGGGCCAGCAATAGAAACTTTGGAATATGACGGTATTGGTAATGCCAAGGATGCAAATGGCAATCTGGTTCCATTAGGAACTGGTAATGGAATGAAAGCAAATATTTACGATAATGATATTTTTCGTACCGCCACATTATTTTCAAATAGCCTTACCATGAATGCCAAATACCACAAAGACTACAAGCATGTAATAGGTCTTACAATAAAGGCAGGACAAGGGCGCCAACATACATTTATTACTACTAATAATAATTTCACCAATCACTTTTCAGCTATCGCTGAAGCTGTGTTAAAAGGCTTTTCTATAAATAGCAGCTATAATTTCAGGCAGGAAAAATTTACTCATAATAATAGGAATGGATTTTTAAATAGGGCGTATTTAAGTAGCCTGTTAACACCTGTAAGTTTCGATGTAAGGCAGGGAAATACAATGGGTACAACTCAAAGAAGTTATAGCACTAGTGCAGATAATCCTTTGTTTTTATTGTCAAACGCCGAACATGGTTTCTTACAGCAGCAGCATACAGCTAATATTTCTTTAAGTCAGAAATTCAAAAATCTACAGCTCAAATTATCACAGAGTATTGAAAAACTGTACCAGAATAGTAAAGAAGGATACCAGCCGGGAACTGCATTTTTTCAGGATGGCATCATTGTAAACCGTATTAAGAAAGACTATAGTTATTTGCTGCATGCCAATGGGGTTTATACTATACCAACAAAGGCTTATAGATACAAAATGCAGGCAACTGCCAACTATTTTTATTCAAACAAGCATTCAATTATCGATTATATTATTAATAGCCCTGCATACAATTATAAACGATCATCTCATGATGTAGCACTTTCTTTTTTACAGGAATATAATGGCCGAAATATGGATGCAAGATTGCTCCTCTCTAATAATGTATATGCTTCAAATACCAGCAACAGCAATGCTTTTTTTCTTCCCGGCATATCAGGATATACCCGATTCAATAATCTTTTTGATACTGATAATTTATCATTAAAGTTCTCTGGCTCTTTTAACAAATTCAACAGCGAATTACCAATCGACAAATCGTTGGCAAATAGCAGAATGGTTAATGTAAGTGGTGCAAATGCGCAGCAATTCCTTCCATTAACAGAGGTCGTAACGTATAAGAATTTAAACCCCATTAAAAATAGAGAGTACACTGGCGGAATGGAAATTCAATACAAATCTAAAATATCATTTGCAGCTAATTACTTTAACCGAACTAAGGTTGACGATATTTTTCCGGTGATGATTGCTGATAAAATGAAGCTTGTAAATATGGCTACTCATAGGCAAAACGGAATAGAAATTGAGTTAGCATATAACCCATACAGATGGAGTCAGCACAAATTTAATTATAGTAACACTATCAGTTTTGTTGCTTATAACAGCAAAGTCTTAACTGTTAATGATGGCTACAATAATACACCATTAGCAGGGTTTAAAGAAGTGCACAAAGCCTTGATAGTAGGGGAGGTTTTAGGTGCCATTGTTGGCAATACCTGGCAGAGAAAGGCAGATAATAAAATGATAATAGGTGCAGATGGCTTTCCGCTTGTAAATAATACACTATCAGTAATAGGTAATCCAATTCCTGATTTTACAATTAAGTTTAATCAGGGTTTTTCTTATAGAAATAAATGGCATCTTAATATTGACTGTGAGTGGAGAAAGGGTGGCGATATATGGAACGGAACAAAAGCCCTGCTTGACTATTATGGCCGATCCACCACTACGGCAGCATTAAGAAATACAACCGGTTATGTATTTGATGGCGTTGCTCCAAATGGAACCCATAACAGCATTCCTGTCGATTACTATAATCCAATTTTGCCTGTTGAGCAAAACCGTTGGGTTCGTTACGGTCATACAGGTGTTGCTGAAAGCTATATACAAAAAGGTGATTGTATCCGCCTTAATAATATTGGTGTTGTTTATAAGCATAGCATAAAAAAATACTTGCATCAATTGTCGTTTTCATTGTATGCTGGTAATATCATTTTGTGGTCACCATACCCCGGTACAGACCCCAATCAGTTGCTCAATGATCAGTCCGGTAGTTCAGGGCTTGATTTCTTTAATTTTCCATCTACACATTCATTTGGTTTTTCTGTATCCCTTCAATTTTAATACTATGAAAAAATTATTATGCTTACTGTTAGCAATTACCACAATTGCTGCATTGTCCTCTAATATTCAGGCTCAGGTGTATGCAGCTACAAAAGAAAAAATTTACATACATACCAGTCATGTATTTTTTAAGCCAGGCGAAGTGCTGTACTTTAAGGTATATGTGGTGAATGCTCAATCTCAAACACCAACCCAAATTAGCAATGTAGTTTATGCAGAACTTATAAGTCCGGCAGGAACTGTAGTACAAAAAGTAAACTATACAGTACAAAATGGTTATGCTGAAGGATCGTTTGATTTCTCGGAGCAATCTGTTGGCGGTATTTATAAAATAAGAGCCTATACCAGCTGGATGCAAAATGAAAAAGAAAATACCTTTTTTGTAAAGTTAGTTACCCTGCAAAAAGTGTTGGCACCACGGGTTATGATGAAGTTGGAATTCCCGGAGAAAGGCTATGGTGCTGGTGATATTGTAACTGCAAATTTTTCAATGCGTAATCTGAGTGACATACCGGTTCGAAATTATACCGGGAAATACGCAGTCGCTATTGGGGGAGAAATTATTAGTAAGCAAACATTTAAAACAGATACGGATGGCAAATCGGTTATCCGGTTTTCTTTACCGCAGAACCTTTCTGTGAATGATGGTTTATTAAACATAACGATTGATTACGATGCATATACCGAAGCCATTTCAAGAAGCATTCCTATTGTATTAAATAAAATTGACCTTCAATTTATGCCCGAAGGTGGCACATTGGTGCAAGGTATCAGTAGTAACATTGCCTTTAAAGCCGTTAATGAAAATGGAAAAGCAGCCGACATAAAAGGAGCTGTAAAAGATAGTAAGGGTTATACTGTGGCAGTCTTTCAAAGCTATCATTTTGGTATGGGGATATTTGCTTTTACACCAAGAAAGGGCGAATCTTATACAGCAATCATTACCTCACCATCTAATATCAAACAAACCTATAAATTACCACTTGCTGCTGCTAATGGAGTAGTGATGCAGATTAGTAAGGAGCAGAAAAGAGTTACCGTTTCGCTTCATGCTTCTTTAAATCTAGATGTACAATTGCGAGGTAGTTCAAGAAATGTGGTGTATCATGTACAAAAGATGCAACTACATAAAGGCGTTAATGAAGTAGTGATTGATGAGTCCATTTTTCCAGCAGGCATTGCTCAATTCACCATCTATAATGTCAATGAAATTCCATTGGCCGAACGCCTTGTATTTATGAACGAGGATCGGCAGTTACAGGTAAATATTACTACCAACAAGAAAAAGTATTTACCAAGAGAAAAGGTAATAATGACAATTAATACCAGGGATGAAAATGGTAAGCCGGTGCCTTCTAATTTTTCTCTATCTGTATTAGACGATAAACTTTGGTCGTTTGCAGATGATAAACAGGAACATATTTTTTCGTGGCTATTATTGAGCAGTGAACTTAAAGGTAAGATAGAAGAACCCCAGTTTTATTTTAAAAAGGATGAGCCTAAATCCAATCCAGCGTTGGATTTGGTAATGCTTACACATGGGTATAGGTATTTTGATTATATAGAACATATTACAAAAGAGGGTTCATTAAAATACCTTCCCGATCAGGATAATATTGTAAGTGGCGTTATTTTAAATGGTGATGGTAATCCGATACAAGCGAAGCTGTTTTTAATAAATGCGGTTCCA
>JAYUTQ010000402.1:0-3242 GCA_043755055.1 Chitinophagaceae bacterium
GGTTTTGTTTATTGGTGGTTTTTTATTTCCATTTTAAGTTGATTTAAAGCAACCTATTTCAGAACAAGTCATCAATACCAAAGACCCGAAATTCGTGATTGCAAATGAATTGAACCAGCCTTATAAAGGGGACGAATAATATGAAAACCCATTTGGTATGTGAAAACTTTCTAAAGTTTAAGCAAGAAAAGCATATTTACTTCCACCAAAAAAAAATCCAGACCTCTCAGTCTGGATTTTTTTATTTCTATTGAAACGATTTTATGGTAGTCTCACTTTACCCATCTTGGCTTCCATGCTCAAAGTGGCGTGTGGCACCGCACGGAGGCGGGATTTATCTATCAGCTTGCCTGTAACACGGCATACGCCGTAGGTTTTGCTTTCAATACGCATCAGGGCCTTTTCCAGATGGTCTACAAATGTAATCTGGCGGCTGGCCATTTGGCTCAGTTGCTCTCTTTCCATGCTCAGGCTACCATCTTCCATTGTCATGTAACGGGCATCATCGTTATCACCACCCATTTCATCTTTGCGGGTAATCAATCCTTGCAAATAAGACAATTCCTTTTTGGCAGCGTCTAATTTACGGTTAATAAGGTCACGGAATTCGCTCAGGTCGTTATCGCTATAACGCATGGTTGGTGCAATAGGTTCTTCCCGCTGAACGCTGATATCCAATACCGATTTCATAAAATCAGGTTCGTATTTAACGGCTGTTTTAGCAGTAGTTTTTGGAACAACTATTTTAGATGGCTTTGTTTCTTCTTTCTTTTTTGCTGGCATAATGGTTGGGGGCGGAGGAGATTTCTCCACTTTAGTTGCTTTAATTGGGGTTACAGTTTTTTGTGGTGTGGGTGCCGCAGTTTTTGGTTTAGAAGCTGCGACTGCCGCTGGTTTTGGTACAGCCACTTTTGGAGCCAACTTTACCGGAGCCACTACGCCAGCTTTTTTCGGAGCCGGTGCGGCTGCCTTTGGTGCTGGTTTAGCTACTTCCTTTTTTGCAGGCACTGCTTTTTTACTTGCAGCTGCCGGTGAGGCGGCCTTTGCTTTTACAGCAGGTTTAGCTGCTGATTTAACAACCGTAGCTGTTGCTTTTTTTGCAACAACAGGGGTGGGTTTTACCGCTTTTTTAGCGGCTGGTTTGGTGGCTGCCATCGTTACGCTTCTTTTTTGATAACTGAAATAATGATTTTGGTATCGTTCACTTCAATTTCGGTGCCATCAGTAATTGACGGAACCCACTCCAATGAATCTGCCAAAATTTCGCCGCAAATATAGGTTTTAAAACTATTTACAGAATTTCGTAAAATTTCACTGTCAACAAGGCTTACCAGTATGCGGTCGGTAAGGTTAAAACCCTGGTCTTTTCTAATGCCCTGAATCTTGTTTACCAGTTCCCTTGCATCGCCTTCCAGCTTTAATTCGGGGCTTATGGAAATATCAAGGGCTACAGTCAAACTGCCTTTACTAGCCACACTCCATCCGGGAATATCTTCTGCGGCAATATCCACTTCACTTAATAATAAGGTAAGTGGTTCGCCTTCTATTATTATATCCAACTGACCTTCTTTTTCTATGGTGGCAATATCATGCTGCTGCAAACCCGCCATGGCAAGCGTTACGGCTTTCATTTTTGGCCCCAGTTTTTTGCCAAGGGCAATAAAATTGGGTTTTATTTTCTTTTTAATAAAACCTTCAGTGTCTGTAAGGTATTCAATCTCTTTAATGTTTACCTCAGCTTTTATCAGGTCTTCTATTTTGCTAAGTTGCTGCTGCATGGTATCGTTCATTACCGGTATCAGCACTTTTTGCAATGGCTGACGCACTTTAATACGAACGTTTTTACGGATGCTTAAAAGCAAAGAACAAGTATCCTGCGCCAGTTGCATCCGCTCTTCCAGGCTTTTATCTATCACCGTTTCATCGGCCACCGGGAACAACACATGGTGTACCGACTCCAAATTGTGGCGGCCGGTTACGGCATTCAGGTTGCGGAAAATGGCATCGCTAAAAAACGGCGATATCGGCGCTATTAACCGAACAATGGTTTCCAGACATTCGTACAAAGTCTGGTAAGCACAAATTTTATCCTGCTCATATTCGCCTTTCCAAAACCGGCGGCGGCAAAGGCGAACGTACCAGTTGCTCAGGTGTTCATCCACAAAAACCTCGATGGCACGGCCTGCAACGGTGGGTTCGTAATCGTCCATGGAGGCGGTTACGGTTTGTATAAGCGTATTAAGGCTGCTCAAGATCCAGCGGTCTATCTCCGGTCTTTCTGCCAGCGGTACGTAAGCTTCTTTAAAAGCAAAGCCATCTACATTGCTATACAAAGCAAAAAACTGGTAGGTGTTAAAAACGGTTCCGAAAAATTTGCGTTGCACTTCCTGAATGCCTGCAAGGTCAAATTTCAGATTGTCCCATGGGCTTGCATTGGTGATGAGGTACCAGCGGGTGGCATCTGCACCATATTTTTCTATGGTTTCAAATGGGTTTACAATGTTACCCAGGCGTTTGCTCATTTTTACGCCGTTCTTATCCAACACTAACCCATTGCTCACTACAGTTTTGTAAGCCACTTCTTCATACAATAAACTACTAATTGCATGTAGCGTATAAAACCAGCCACGGGTTTGGTCTACGCCTTCGGCGATAAAATCGGCGGGGTAATTCGTTCCAAACGGTGCATTGAAAGGACGAGGATCGCCGGCTTTTACTTTGTCGTAATCCAGTCCCCATTGGGCGTAAGGCATGGCACCGCTGTCGAACCAAACGTCTATCAGGTCGGGTACACGTTTCATGGGTTTGCCGGTAGGCGATACCAAAATAATATCGTCTACATAAGGCTTGTGCAGATCCAAAATGCCTTTGTGTAGGTAATGTTTGTTTACATCGCCGCCCAAAACTTCGTTGGCATTGCGGATGGCTGTATTCAATTCTTCTATTGTACCGATGCAGATGCTTTCGCCGCCTTCTTTTTCGTCGATAAACATGCCTTCAGCATCTACCGATTTCCAAATAGGCAATGGCGTTCCCCAAAAACGGCTGCGGCTCAAGTTCCAGTCCACCATATTCTCCAGCCAGTTGCCAAAGCGGCCGGTACCGGTGCTTGCAGGTTTCCAGTTGATGGTTTTGTTAAGCTCAACCATTTTGTCTTTAAGAGCGGTGGTCTTTATAAACCATGCATCCAAGGGATAGTACAAAATGGGTTTATCGGTACGCCAGCAATGCGGGTAGCTGTG
>JAYUTQ010000403.1:0-3240 GCA_043755055.1 Chitinophagaceae bacterium
GCAAAAAGATAGAAGCCGAGTTTCATGGAAGAATATTCCTGGTGGTAACCGAAATTGAGTTCGTTTTCTGCCTCCGGCAAATCGAAAGGGGTACGGTTACACTCGGCAAAAGCACAAACAATAAATATGAGGAAACCAAGCGGTTGTTTAAAAATGTTCCAAATATGATCTTGTTGCTGCGTTACAATTTCGCCAAGGCTTAGCGTACCGGTAACCATTATCAGGGCAATGATAGAAAGACCCATGGCCAGTTCGTAACTGATATTTTGCGAAGCACCACGGAGTGCTGATAACAAAGAAAATTTGTTGTTGGATGCCCATCCGCCAATCATAACACCGTAAACACCGAGTGCTACCACGCCAAAAACATAAAGAATGGCAATGTTAAGATCGGCTATTTGTAAGGCAATGTTTCTTCCAAATAAATCTACAGAACTACCCCATGGTATTACAGCACTCGTCATTAAAGCAGCCATCATGGCTAAGCCGGGGCCCATGATAAACAATACTTTATTAGCATGGCTTGGTATAATATCTTCTTTTGAAAACAACTTTACCGCATCGGCAAATGGCTGTAAAATACCAAACGGCCCTGCACGGTTGGGTCCGCGACGATCTTGCAACCAGGCGGCAACTTTGCGTTCGGCATAAGTGCTGTACATAGCAAACAGCAGCGAAATGGTAACGATAACAGCAATGAGTAAAAATTTTTCCAGCAGCATGGCCAGGTCTAGTGCTAATAGCATGAATCTGTATGTTTAAGTCAGGTGCTTTATTTAAAATCGGTTGAGTGTGCCGGGCCACTTATCTGGCTTAGTTCGGTTTTGGGTTTGTTTACTTCGCTTACACTATGGATATCCATCAGCAGCCTTGGCTTATGGGTGGTAAGTACATCGTACAATACTTCCTTTGGCTTCTGCATCCCTTCGTAATGCCCTTGCGAAATAACAGAATGGCGGCTTATTTTGGTAGGTCCTTCTATCGTCCAGTCGCTTGTTCTCTTGGTTTCGAAACGACATTCGTTACAAATCCAGCCCGGGATGCCATCTTCGGTATTGATGATTTCTCCCCACTCATCTTTACGGGCTGTAACTCGAAATACTTCGTCTCCCCTAAGCCACAAAGTAGTTTTTCCGCAGCATTTTTCACAATCCCGGTGGGCATCTACCGGTTTGGTAAACCAAACCCTGTTTTTAAAGCGGAATGTTCTGTCTGTTAAGGCTCCAACCGGGCAAACATCAATTACGTTTCCTATAAAATCGTTGTCGAGGCTTTTTTCTATGTATGTAGCAATTTCTGCATGGTCTCCCCGGCTTAAAATACCGTGTACCCTTTTTTGGGTAACCTGATCGGCTGTAAATACGCAGCGGAAACACATGATACAACGGGTCATGTGGAGCTGAATGTACGGGCCAAGGTCATGCTTTTTAAAAGTGCGGCGTTGAAATTCGTACCGTGTACCTTCTTTGCCATGCTGATAACTTAAATCCTGCAGGTGGCATTCGCCTGCCTGATCGCAAATGGGGCAATCAAGCGGATGGTTGAGTAGTAAAAATTCTACTACACCGGCTCTTGCATCTATTACTTTTTCACTGGTAATATTTTTAACTTCCATACCGTCCATAACCGTTGTGCGGCAGCTTGCTACCAGTTTGGGCATGGGGCGTGGGTCTTTTTCGCTGCCCTTGCTTACCTCTACCAGGCAGGTGCGGCATTTGCCTCCGCTGCCTTGCAATGGTGTGTAAAAGCACATGGCAGGTGGTGCCACTTCGCCGCCCACCTTACGGGCAGCCTGCAAAATGGTGGTACCTGCGGGTACTTCCACGGTAATATTGTCGATGGTGACTTTAAATAATGGTGTTGGTTCAGACATTTTTCAATTCGTTTATATCGGCGGCGTAATTCTTTTCAATAAGATATTCCAAGACTTTTTTTAACTTATGAATATGGTTGATGCTATTTGAATGTTCATTTAACACAAAACCGAGCACTTTTAAAAACCGTTCATTTCGTTCCATTTTTTCAGGTATCACTTTGGAATCTGCTTCAAAATCCTTATAATTTTTGTACCCAAACTCAACCAATGTTTTACCACAATTTTTTTCTACAAACCTTAGTATCCACTTTTCAAACTCTTTAGGGTACAATTGAATGATGTAATAATGATACCCCTGAATTTTTATCAGCTCAACTTCTTCGCAAACAAAAAACCTTTCTTCAATCGTAAACCCTTTTAAAAAAGGCTCAATAGCATCATCATCACTATCTACAATACCGATTGAAAATTCTTCTTTTGCCCTTTCTTTAATGCTTTTAAATACCTCTGGTTTGTTCTTTTCTTTCCTTATCAATTCTTTGTTCAAAAGTAATTTGCCAAAGAAATAAAAATCAGCCCAACATTCTACCCGAATAACTCTTTTCATGTTCTTTAATTTTCATCCCAAAGACTTTGGTAATTAAAGAAAATATTTAACCCGGTTTGATAAACATCCTTACTCTTTTCGGGGCTCATCAATTTTATTTTGGTTTCATTATTTTCCAACCCAACCAAATAGATATTGGTATCCTTCCGGCTTTCTTCGTCTCTTAATAATTCATCTATTACATATTGGCTGTGGGTAACGATGAAAAACTGATTGTTGTTTTTGTCGTTTTTGATTGCGTTTGTTAATTCTAGGATGTAGGGTTCATAACAATGCGCCTCTGGTTCTTCAAATAAAATAATACTTTCCTTGTTGGATTTTACAGCTGCTATGTGAAATATTAATCGTTGTAATGTGTCGGCGATAGATTTAAATGGAATGGAGTATATAACAGCATCACTAAGTTGATAGAATATTTTAAACTCATTTTCCTGTTTATCAAATAAAATTTTTGCCCCAAATGGTTGCAAAAGCCCAACTATTTCTTTATGTAAAACAGAGTTATAAATTAATACTTCGAACAGATTGTCTCCAAAAGGGGATTTTAAATTTGTTGCAGAATAGTTTTCAGTAAAGTAATTTGGTTTAAAAATATATTTCTTGACTTTAAGGGGTTTAATATTTTTTAAACTGCCATTCTCATTGTAGAACTCGTCATTCTTATGTGGTTTTGCTACATCATAGTTTTGAGGGATATCGCTATTTTTATTTAAAACAAAGCCTATTGAACTTATAAAATCCCACTCATTCTCATGCAACGCTAATTTGTTACGCCAATACAAAATGGCTTCATCATCATCAAGGTATTCAAAAGCAA
>JAYUTQ010000404.1:0-18604 GCA_043755055.1 Chitinophagaceae bacterium
GGTTTTATGGAACATCCCGGTTATTCGGGACCCGTGGCTATTATTATTGAACCACTTCGTGGTTTGGACTAAATTGTAAATACAATTGGTATTAATATCGCATTGAATTCAATCGCAATAAATAAAAAGCCGCCAAAATAGAAATTGGACGGCTTTTTTATTAACCCAAAATGGATATTATCGCTGATCTATTACCATACCAATGCGGCAATAGTTGGGGTTAGGCATTAAGCTACCGGTGGAATCTAATTGGATACCAATAAACCTTCCTTGCAAGGCTGTAGCACCGGCATTTCTTACAGGTATATCAATATAACCAAACGAGCTGTTAGCAGGTATGGTACACTTTCCGGATAAAGCCGTAAAATGTGTTCCTGCTACAGCGTCCATTACAGTTAATGTACCGGCTGATGTTGCAGGTGTTTGCCCACTTGCAGTTGCTGGAAAAGAAATACTTGCTGTAGGCGAATTGAATATTTTGTAGCCAATTGTTTGCTCCTGGGCCACTTGCGGACCAACAAGGTTTACCCGCAGTTTTACAGTGCCAGAAAACCTTCTGAGTGTAGAGTCTATAGTTCTCACCGGAACACCATCTGATGGTATCCTTGTAATAATCGGGTAAGTAACACCTGCAAAGTTTGAATTCAAAGGAGACGCATCTATTTCTACCACAGTTTTACCAGTAAATGCTTTATCAAGTTGTTTTATACAGGAGGTAAGCATCAGCATACCTGCCAAACCTGCTACTGTATACATTTTTTTTATTCTCATAATATTATGTTTTCAATTAGTTAATCAGTATCCAAAATTCTGTACCATATTGGCATTTCCATCCACTTCGCTTTGTGGAATTCTTGGCAGCAACCTGTAATCTGTTGCAGGTAATAATACTGCCGGATTTGTTTTATTGATGGTAAGGCCATTACGCTTTATATCGTAAAAACGATGCCCTTCGAAAGCAAACTCAAGCATACGTTGCCTCCAGATTTCATCTAACAAAGCCTGCCCAGTAAGCGGTGTAGCAGGAACTGTAAAGCCCACTATCCTTGCTGTGCGAATCACATTCAGATCTGCCCAGGCACCTGGTTCATCTCCTCTGCGGTACCTTGCTTCTGCCCTGTTAAGATAGAGTTCCGGCCAGCGTAAAATAACAGAATTATCCCAGTTAGGTCCACCACTTTTACCCATCCATTTAGTACACTCCACATAGTGGCCCGATGCGTTAACACCCCACTCAAAAAGCCTGTTACGGATATCATTTCCATAAGTTAGTGCCGGTGGCGGTGGTGATTGTGCCAAATTCGTAGGAAAACCTGTAATGCCCAATTGTGTTAAAAGGAATGCATTAGGAACCAAATCCCCTTGTCCTTGTCTAACACCGGCAAATGCACCGGGAGCCGATAAAGTTGTATGTGTAGCAGCTAATGAAGTGTTTACACCAAGATTTTCTGCAAGGGTAGCATACCACACCTGAAAAATGCCTTCGGGATGATCGGCTGCCCGCCATCCATTTACATAATTTGCGGTATTTGTCATAGAACCTATACCGCCTGTTATGGTTATGGCTGCTGTTGCAAAAGAGTCGGATCTTACAAAGTTGCCCTGGTATAAAGCAATCCTTGAACCTAGAGCAAGGGCTGCATGCTTACTGGCATAATTACGCCCTTTATTTGTGTTAGAAAGCAATGCAGTTGCCCGGTAAAGATCTTGCATAATTTGCTCGTAACAGGCTGCTGTAGAAGACCTGCTTGGGAAATAAGCCGCTGCTCCGGTTGCAGAATTGAACCCGGTTAAACTAATAACTACACCACCCTTATCTTGTACAGGTACAGTAAATGTTGGGATATAGGCATAGTTTTTTACCAGATCGAAAAGATATAAGGCTCTTAAAAATTTCAACTCACCTTCCCACCTTGCTTTTTCTGCATCGGTAGCATCCGATAATTTAGGATAAGCTGCGAGGGTTAAATTAATTTCGTTTATAGCGGCATACGAGCCACCCCAAATACCAATATTAGCCAGGGCCTGATTTCTGTTTTCGCTCAATAGCCTTGATGATCTTCCATTAGCAAAGGCTATGTCGGCCATAGCATCTGTTATAGAAAAAAGATCCCTGCCATAGTGCGATTCTCTTTTTAAAATGGAGTAGATAGAATTAATTGAATTTTCTATACCACTTTTATTAGACAGGGCTACACCCGCATCCAACGAATTTCTGGAAGGAATATCAAGCTGTTTTTTGCAAGATGCCAGAGCAAGTAAAGTAGCCAACCCAAGCATTGTATTTTTTATTGCTATTTTTTTCATGTTGTACATTTTACTTTAATGATCAGAACTTCACTTGTAAGCCTACAGTAATGTTCTTAGATTGAGGTATAATTCCGAAATTATCTCCGGTAAATTCCGGATCGTAGCTAGGCCAATCAGATTCGGTCCAGAGGTTAATGCCCTGAACATAAAATCTTGCACCGTTTAACTTAAATTGCTTTAAGAACGATGTGGGTACATCGTAGCCAAGCGTAATCTGCTTTAACCTTATGTAGTCTGTTTTAAACAAATAACGGCTTCCGCTACCCCACCCTACACTATTATAATCGGCGAGGCCATTAAAAGGCCGTGGGGTTATTACTACATCGCCAGGTTTTTGCCAGCGTGTGTTATAGCCATAAGAGAGGGTATTAACGGTAGCGCCTGCCATACGCATCATTTGCTGATACTGGCCATCCACCCTTGTTCTTCCGTACTCGTATTGAAAAAAGGCTTCCAAAGAAAAACCCTTGAAGCTAAAACTGTTATTCCATCCGCCAAACTGCTTTGGGTATATACTGCCAATTACTTTTCTATCGGCAGCAGCAGGGTTATAGGTAAGATTTTTATTGATATCGTACCACATGCCCCTTCCGGTTGCGGGGTTTACACCAGCCCATTGGGTAGTAAAGAAAGAACCAATGGGCGTACCTACACGTATAGAAGCATCGGATGGCAATACCTGAATTCCATCGTACAATTCAAGTACCTGATTTTTTTGGAAAGCGATATTAAATGTACTGGTCCATTTAAACTTGCCATCAAATGGGGTAACTGCCAGTAATATTTCTAAACCCTTATTCTCCATCCTACCCAAATTTTGCTGGATAGATGTAAAACCTGTGGTAGCGTATAATGGCCTGCTTAACAAAAGGTCTTTGTTAATACGCTTGTAGGCATCTACTGTAAGCGATACCCTGTTTTTAAATAAAGAAAGATCCATTCCAAGATTCTGCTCTACCCTGTTCTCCCAACTTAAATCCGGGTTACCGAGTTGGCTCGGAAAAATACCAGAACCATTGCCATAAATTCTTGTGGCACCATATAACTGGGCATATAATACATTACCAATCTGGTCGTTGCCTGTTTGGCCATAAGCATAACGGAACTTTAAATCAGAAACTGCTTTTACATCCTGAAGAAAAGATTCCTGCTTTACATTCCAGGCCGCCTGTGCCGACTGGAAAATACCGTATTGGTTGTTAGCACCAAAACGGCTGGATCCATCTCTTCTGATGGTATAATTAAAGATGTACTTACTACGATAGGAATAACCAAGCTTACCAAATTGTGAAAAGGTGGCACTAGCTGTCCACTGACCCGAAACGGAAGATGGAGTAGAAGATGTGCTTAAATACTGTAGCTGGTAGGAAGGAAAACCTTGTCCATCGGCCTGAAACCACTGGTTTTCATCTCTTCTGTATTCTATACCGGCAAGTGCATTTACGTTATGGTCTGTATTGTAAGTTTTATTAAAGTTTGCAGTAGTTGTAGAAATAAAATTGGTGTTCCAGTCGCTTTTGTCTGATATGCGGCCATTTACTGCAAAACCATCATTGATTCTTGGATCCTGATAGCGATGATCCTGAGTGAGCCTGTAATCCAATCCTACCAATGATTTAAGGGTAAGGGTTGGCAACACTTTGTAAGTAAGGGCTGCACTACCAATAAACTGGTTGGTACGGGTTGTGTATTTAGCGTATTCTCCTACAGCCTTTACATTGTGGTTAAAAGTACCCACCATGTTTTGTCCGCTTCCGGGCAATCCAAAGTACGTACCATCAGGATTAAAAATTGGATTATTGGGCAATATCATTGCTGAAGCATAAGCAGGATTTCCAAAACCTGTATTACCAAGGCTGTAAGGTGCATTTTGGTTTACAGTACTTAAACTGATGGAGTTATCAATCGTAAGTTTGTTACTGATTTTAAAACTGGTTTTTGAAAGCACAGCCGCCCGGCTAAAATCTGTAGGGGCTATAAATGCAGTCTGCTTTGAATATGAACCAGAAAGATAATAATTTACATTTTCCGAACCACCCTGCATTGACATTTCAGCATTTAAGATTTTGCCGGTACCAAAGGTCTCTTTTTGCCAATCGTAGTTTGGTAAACTGTCTATTTTACCCTGAGTAGAATTGGTAGCAATACCAAGATTAGACATGGCCGTAGTACGGGCTATAGCTGGTGCCACGCCAGAATTAACCAATGCTTCCACTCTTAAATCAAACCATTGTTGGGTTGTAAGTACATCTACTATTTGCAACGGTTTAGTATTACCAGCGTAAGTATTAAAAGTGAATTTAGGTTTTCCCGTTTTACCTTTTTTGGTGGTTACCAATATTACCCCGTTACCAGCCCTTGCACCGTAAATAGAGGCAGCAGCGGCATCTTTCAAAACCTCAATTGATTCTATATCATCGGGGTTTAAAAAGTTTAAAGGGTTATTTTGCGTATTGATGGAACCTGTACCTGTGTTTAACTGAATACCATCTACAACATAAAGCGGCGTGCTGCCTGCATTAATAGAACCAACTCCACGGATAACAACACTCATGGAACCGCCCGGTACGCCATTAGCTGCAGATATGGCCACCCCTGCAGCCCGCCCCTGTATAGCTTGTGCAAAGTTGGGCATCGGCAGGTTTTCAATGTCTGCGGCACTAATTTTTGAAATAGCTGCTGTCACATCTTTTTTTCTAACCGTCTGGTAACCGGTTACCACTACTTCATCCAATGCTTTATCGGCATTTCTTAAGGAAACATTGAACTGTGTCCGATTGCCTATTACCAATTCAACTGATTCGAAATCAACATAACTGAAGGTAATTACTTTGCCGCCAGTGGGGATTGACAACGTGAAGGTTCCGTCGGCTTTACTGGTGGTTCCTGAGGTGGTCCCTTTTACCAGTATGGAAGCCTCCCGAATGGGGGCTCCCTTTTCATCGGTAATTTTTCCTGAAACTTGCTTCTGGGCGAATGCATGTACCGACATAAATAGCACTGCCAGAAGAAGAAAGTAGATTCTCTTCATGAAAATTTAGTTTTGGTTTAGAAAATAGGTGAAAATAAGTTTAACTAATTGGTCACAAAATACATTTAAACAATTATGAAAAAACACGTAACCCTCAAAAACTGAAAAAAAAATTGTACTGAATAAATTTACGAATAAGGGGCCGGCTGTTGTATTTAAAAAAATATTTAATTACCAAATCGAAAACCGACCTTTTTAATTTCTTTCACAAAAACGGATGTTACTTCATTAACAATCGACCGTCGGATGGTAGTATTAAAACATACGTACCATAGAAAGAAACATCCTGATTACCAGCGCTGCGCTTACGATTGTCTTAGCTGTTTTTAGTAGCCCTGTTTTTTCTCAGCGAAACTATTACCTACACAGATATCCGAGGCAACGTGGTTATCAGAAACAGTGGCAGCAGCCTACATCTCCGTTTATTATTATTGATGCCCATGGCAGGAAAAACGGTTACAATGGCCGCAATTTCGATCCGTGTTTTGACCAGCGGAACCTTAGCCGCAAACAACGGCGGAAATTAGAAAACCAGTTTGGCTTTATTCCCCACTTGTAATGTTTATGCCCTACAGATACATTACCCGTAAATACCGTGGCGTTTTTACAGGTATACAAATTGCCTGGTATATCAGAAACAAAGAGACGGCTATTTCCACCTGGACGACAGGTATTTTAATGAAGACAGAGACGACTGGAATGACAACAGAAACGACCGTGGAAACTAGTATAACGACAGACGAGGCTTTTAAATATTATAAAGTGTAAGGAATCCCTGGCTTTGCCGGGGATTTTTTTGTAGTTCAATAATGGCTTGTTTTCTGTCTTAGGATAGTTTATTAATTTCACGAATAAAAGCAGATGGGAGCGTCAGAAAAAATAAAATACACGCTAGAAGAATATTTACGAATGGAACTGGAAAACGACACCCGTTACGAGTTCTACGATGGCCAATTATTTTCGATAACGGATGCGAGTATTGCACACAATCAAATACTTGCAAACACACAGTTTGAAATTTCTTCCGGATTAAGAAAAAATACTAAAGGATGCCAATCTTTGTCTTCTACCCAAAAAATCTATGTAAAGAAAAATTCTCTTTACTGTTATCCTGATGTAGTAATTATTTGTGGCAAAATAGAAACGCTGGAAGACCAAAAAGATGTGATAACCAATCCTATCGTACTTGTAGAAGTTTTATCTCCATCTACCAGAAATTACGATTTGGGGGTCAAATTCAGGTTGTATAGAGACATTCCTACTTTAAAAGAATACATCTGCATTTCTTCCGAAAGAATCCTGATAGAAAAATTTGAAATATTAAATGGTTTCTGGACACTGAAAACGTATAGCGAATTAACCGAATCCATGATGGTAAACGCTTTAGAACAACCAATATCGCTTTCTGAAATTTACAGCAATGTTGATTTCACTTTGGGCATCACCATTTAATTGCTACCAGCATCCTTACTCAATTTCCGCCCCAGTAAAATAACCCCGGCCACTACCAATGCAGTGCCAATTGCCTGCTGCCAGCCAAAGGGTTCACCTAAAAAAATATAGGCCTGTGCCACAGTGGCCAAAGGGCCCACAGAAGACACAATGGCCACATTACTGCTGCCTATCCGCCTAATGCCTTCGCTTACTAAAAGCGATGGAAGCACGGTTGTAAATACCGCCATCAGCAGCGAATACCAATACACCATTGGGGTATAATGCAGCAAGTGAAACTGAAACTTGTTGCGGATAAGATAGTGCAGTAAGATGCCTCCGGTAGCAGCAAGCATGGCGTAGCTGGTAAATTTTACAGTGCCCATTTTTGGTATCATTTGGCCACTGGTAAAAACATAAATAGCATAGGTAAATGCACAGGTAAAAACCAAAACAGAGCCCAATACAACATTACTATTATTAGCCATTTTTATATCCGCTGCAAAGGCAATAGCAATGCCGGTATACGACAATAGCAATGCTACCAACTGAAACCTGCTAATTCTTTTTTTATATATAACAGCACCAAAAAACACCACCATAGTTGGGTAGGTAAAAAGTATCAACCTTTCCAGCCCGGCACTAATAAATTGCAGACCCAAGAAATCGAGAAAACTGCTGAAATAATAACCGAACATGCCAATAACAATTACCGACAACCATTCTTTTGCAGTGAGTTTTATATTGCCAGTTTGTTTGCTTACAAAAAAGGCCAGGCCTAAAAAAAAGGGTAAAGAAAATAGCATCCGCAAAGCCAACAGAGATATGGTGTCTACCTCTGTATCACGGTAGGCCATTTTTACCAAAATGGCTTTACCGCTAAAGCCAATGGCACCAAGCAGCGTTACAATAACACCAATAAATTTATAGTTAGCTGGTTTCAATAGTAAGGGTCGCCTTTATAAAATATCAACTTAAATTTTTATACACCACAGCCACGCCCTGCCCCACGCCTACACACATGGTTGCCAATCCATACATTCCGCCACGGCGTTTTAGTTCATGCAATAGTGTAGTGCTGATGCGAACACCGCTGCAACCCAATGGATGGCCAATGGCGATAGCTCCACCATTTACATTTACTTTATTTGGATCTAATCCCAAATCCCGGATGCAGGCAATGGACTGCGATGCAAAGGCTTCATTCAGTTCCACAATATCCAAATCGGCTACAGAAAGACCGGCTCTTTGCAATGCCTTTTTAACCGCAGGCACCGGGCCAATGCCCATAGTAGCCGGCTCTACACCGCATACAGCCATGCTCACAATGCTGGCCATTGGCTGTAATCCAAACTGCTTCACCGCATCTTCGTTAGCAAGTAACATAGCTGCAGATCCATCATTAATGCCACTGCTGTTTGCTGCAGTTACGGTACCATCTTTTTTAAATGCCGGTTTCAGTTTGGCCAACTGCTCCATGGTAGATAATCGTGGATGTTCATCTGTAATAACGGTATGCTTTTCGCCTTTTGCATTTATTATCTCTACGCCAACTATCTCATCGTTCCATTTACCGATGGCCAAAGCGTCTGCATATTTTTGCTGGCTATTTATTGCAAATGCATCCTGCTCCTCACGGCCGATGTTCCATTGTGCTGCTACATTTTCAGCTGTTTCTCCCATGGTGAAAGGGTAATATTTTTCGGCCAGTTTTTTGTTTACAAAACGCCAGCCCATGGTAGTATCGTAAAGTTCGGCAGAACGTTCAAAAGCCGAACTGGCTTTGGGCATTACAAAGGGAGCACGGCTCATACTTTCCACACCTCCTGCTATATATAACATACCGTCGCCGCATTGTATAGCTCTGGCACTTTGCATAATAGCATCCAGACCACTGGCACACAAACGGTTAACGGTAACGCCACTTACCGTTACCGGCAAACCCGCCAGCAGTGCGGCCATCCGGGCCACGTTACGGTTATCTTCTCCGCTTTGGTTGGCTGCACCGGCTATTACATCTTCTATTTTATTTACATCTATCGATGTATTTCTTTCCAATAAATGCCTGATGGTTATTGCCAGTAAATCATCTGGCCGCACAGTACTTAAAACCCCGCCATATTTACCAATAGGCGTTCTTATTGCATCTATAATATAAGCTGTTTGCATACTAAATTTTTTATTTTGAGCAGGGCTAACCTCTCTTCATTTAATAACGTTAGTTACTTGAAATTAAACTCCATGAACCGTCTGTGTCTTTTTCTTTAATTTTAATAAACCAGCTGCAAAAAAGTAATATTTGAAATGAAACTTCTTTCAAAAAAGCGAACCTCGTTTTCAAAAACAACTTCATTGTTTACCCTTTAAACGATTAGCACAAAGAAACAGGATTATTACCGGAGTAAAGTAACAGAACGGATGAAAGCACAATACATTACATAAGCTTCTCCCACATCCAAATGCTTCCGAAAATGTTTATATACAAATCCAAAATCGTAAATCGTAAATCTTAGTTTACCTTTACGGCTCATCCCGCTGAAAAGTGGCTAAAATTTTATAGCATGGCAAAGGCCAAACAACAATTCGAAAAGTTCATCAACAAGCCCGTAAAAGGAGCTAAAATTAAAGAAGCATTCCGCCAGGAAAAAAAAGCCGCCGTTAGAGAACGCCGTGAAGCTATTGAAAAGCATTTTGAAGAAAAACGCAGGTTAAAGGCAGAAGGTCAGAGCCAGCAAGGCTCTAACGAAAACCGCAGTTTTAAAGGCGAAGGCAAAAAGCCTTATGGTAAAAATGTAGCTGCCAAACCACCTTACAGCAAGCCTGATGCAAAAGACGGAGCAGCCGAGCAGCCTGCCAAAAAATTTGAAGGCAACAAATCGAAAACGACATCCAAAAAAGCCTTTGATAAAAAAGCTACGCCACATCCCAACAGCCGTGCAGCTATACAGCCCGCCCCTAAACCGGCCAAGCCTGATTACAATAGAAAATCAACAAAAAATACAGACATTATAGGAGGGGAAAGCCCGGAGGTAAAGCAATCTTCAAGAGCTAACAAAAGGCCGTACGATAGAAAAGGAGACGCACCGCAGCAAGCTGGAAAAAGCCGAACTGCTAAAGCAGTACCAGAAGCACCAATAAATTATATGGATCTTACCGCCGAAGAAATGGCCATGAGCGACGGCGGGTATGAAATAAATAATTCAAAGGAAGGAGCTACCGAAAGCAAAAAGAAAGCCCGTATAAACCCGGCCGAAAAATACAAGAAGAAAGAAAAAGTAGTAATTCCTGCTTTTGGCAAAGCGCCGCAACAAAAGAAAAAAACAAGTGGTGATGCGGCAGAAGTAGTGAGCAACGATATGCCGCTGAATAAATTTTTAGCCCATGCTGGCCTTTGCAGCCGTCGGGATGCTGCCGATTTTATAAAAAAAGGAACCGTTACAGTAAATGGCGAAGTGGTGATAGAGCCTGGGTATAAAGTAACCGACGATGCCGATGTAAAAGTGGAAGGCAAGCCCATAAAACGCAGCAAGAATCTGGTGTATATTTTAATGAACAAGCCTAAGGATTATATTACCACTGCCGAAGATCCGCAAGGCCGTAAAACGGTAATGGACATTATTAAAAATGCTACTACAGAAAGAGTATATCCTGTAGGCCGCCTCGATAGAAACACAAGTGGCGTTCTCCTGTTAACCAACGATGGCGACCTAGCTCAAAAGCTGAGTCACCCAAGTTTTGAAGTGCGTAAAATTTATGAAGTACGCCTTGACAAAACAGTAACGAAAGACGATTTTGAAAAAATACTAAGCGGCGTAAAGCTTGATGATGGCGAAGTACATGCCGATAGCCTTGCCTACGGAGATAAAGACAAAAGCGTGGTGGGCATTGAAATACATAGCGGCAAAAACCGTGTGGTGCGCCGCATCTTCGAACACCTCGGTTACGATGTGCGTGGCCTCGACAGGGTGATGTACGCCAACCTGACCAAGAAAAATGTAGAACGTGGCAAGTGGCGTTTTTTAAATGATAAAGAAGTAAGGTTGCTCAAGTATTTTAATAAGAGTAAGGGGAAATAAAAGCCTCCCCAAACCCCTCCGGTGGAGGGGCTTTAGAACCATGCTTCTTTCGGGATGAGCTTTTAATATGGAAGTTAATTTTAGAATTTTAAAATCAAACAGGCTTTTCTATTGGAAAGAAGCCTGTTTGAATTTATACCGTAATATTTAAGCTTTGCCGAAAATATCACGGTTTCAGACCCTCCTTTGGAGGGCAGGGAGGCTATTTTCCACCGGAGGGGTTTGAGGATGCCTTCCAACCAAACGGCAATATCAATCTTGCGGTAAAATTCCGGCCCATATTAAATACGCCGGTTCTGCCGGTTACCACATTTTCGGCAGTGTATTTAAGGCGGCTGAGGTGGTTTTGATAAGCCACATCGCCAATATTATTTAGGGCAATATTAAAGCTGCAAAACTTGTGGCCTTCAAAGGCGATATCTGTACCAAGGCCGATATTAAATAGTGTGTAACCTGCAGTTCTTGTTTCGGTACCGTAGCCGGTAAATGGATTATTTTGATTGGCCACATTTTCCATTTCAAGCTTAACATAAAAGTTGGGCATGTTTTCAAGCTCTTTAGGAAACTCGGCTCTTAGCTCGGATAAAAACCTGGCCGGTGAAATGAGCGGCAGGTTTCTGGTTCCGTCCACATCTTTACCAAACCTGCCTCTTACCACACTCAATGTGTTTTCAAAATGCAGCCAGTCGAATGGGTGAGGATGCAGGTCAAAAGAAATTTCGAAGCCGGCCAAAGCTGCTGTTTGCTGGTTAAAGTCAAATGTAGTAGAACCATTGGTCAGCGAATCGCTACCATCATTTGCCAGGAGTTTTCCGAAAAAAATATAGTTCTGAATATTGTTGTAAAAACCATTTACCGCCAGGTTAAAATGGCTGGAGTTTATTTCTATTCCGCCATCAAATTGCAGGCTTGTTTCGCTTTTTAAATTGTTGTTACCAATCTCGTATCTGTTGGTGCCTTCATGCTCACCATTAGCGGCCAACTCCGGTATACTTGGTGCCCTAAAACCACGGGCCACATTGGCTTTCAGAGTAATGTCTTTTGTAAAATCGTAGCTAAGGCCGGCACTGCCGCTTATGTTAGAAAATGATTTTTTAAACGCTGTAAATTTAGTATCTGCACCTTCCATCAATCCTTTGCTGTTAAGGCTGCGGGTATCAAAACGCAGGCCGCCGCTTGCACTCAATTTATTGCTGATTTGTTTTTGTGTGTAAATGAATGCACCGATATCAAAAAGGTCGTATTCAGGTATTAAAAATTCTGAGCCTTTGTTCCTGTTTGCCTGCTGCATACCGGTTACACCAAACGAGGTTTTATAACCATTTTTTTCTTTAAGGTGATAAGCAATATTGTAATTAATCGTTTTTAAATCGAACCACAAATCGGCTGTATTAATGTCTTCCGGATTACCATATTCCCTGCGTTCGTTTTGCTGAAAGCCAACAATGGCAGAAAGTCTTCCATTGCCAATATTAAAGCTGTTATCCAAAGCAAATTTGGTGTGCTGTATGTGCTGATAAGGAATCAACAAATTGTTACTTTTTAAAATTTCGTCGCTTGCAGTGGTTTCAAAAGGCGTGCCGCCGTACAAAATAAATTTACCGGCTGCATCCCTTTCGCCTTCTACCAATCCCGGCTTTTGGTCGTACTTAGAAAATAGAAAATGGCTGTAACCCCAACTACGGTTAATGCCCACATAACCTCCAAAATTGGCTTCTCTAAAACGGCTGTTCAGCACACGGCCATCGTTTACATTACTAAAGTCCCCGGCCTTTTTGTACGAGCCATAAACGTTCCAGTTAAAGCCATCTATGTTACCGGCAAGGTTTGCATAAGCGCCCCGCTGATTGTTATTATTGTTTAGGCTGCCACTCAGATTGGCTTTTATTGTTCCCTCCGCCACCGGTACGTTGGTAAGGATATTTATCACCCCTGCCAACGCATCGCTACCATACATCAGCGAAGCTGGCCCACGAAGAATTTCCACTTTCTGAGCACTGTATTCGTCTATCTCAATACCATGTTCGTCGCCCCACTGCTGCCCTTCCTGGCGAATACCATCGTTAATCGTTATGATGCGGTTGTAACCCAATCCACGGATAAAAGGTTTGGAAATAGCAGGACCAGTAGTAACTGTACTCACTCCCGGCTGATGGCCAATAGCTTCCATTAAATTACTCGCCGATGAACGGTTTAAATAGGTTTTAGAAACAACTGTAACAGGTATCGGTGTACGCTTAATAGCAGTTGCCTTTGACACACCGGTAACGGTAACATTGTTCTGCTCCGCAGCTGTACTACTAAGCTCAAAATCGAGTTTGGTATCGCCGCTTATTACTACAGTTTCTGCTTTGGAAGAATAACCGAGGTAAGAAATTTCGGCAATAAAAATACCCGCAGGCACATAAGGCAATTTGTAATAACCAACCGCATCGGTTGCGGCGCCTACCTTTAAATCGGCAAAATAAATTGTGGCTCCTGCAAGTGGTTTGCCGGTTGTAGCATCGGTTATGGTTCCGGTTAACGAACCTTTCGCTTCCGGTTGAAAATTTTCTTTGTCTTTCAGATTGGCAACCTGGCCATTTACAGATATTACACCCGCTAAGAGCAGCATGCCTACCAATAGTTTTTTCATAGCTTTCTAAATATTTGTATCACTGTTGCAAATATAAAGAATGCAATGATGTTGCAAAAAAAATAATGATGAACGATATTAAAAGAACAAATGGCCTGTTGGCATCTTAATAAATTGTAAAAAAATGTAGCCCCGTGTCAGCCTACATTTTCTGCCAATGCCAATATATTAACAGTTACAAATTGCGTAGTCGCTAATAGTTAAAAAAAGTATTTGCCTGTGCAGGCTGGGGATACAAAGTCAGTAATTATATGACCATAGAATAAATTGTGGTCACAGTAGAATCTCTCTTTATATATTTAGTTAAAACTACAACCATAATATAATGAACACCGGCGAAATAGTAATGTACCAAAACCCGCAAGGCTCCATTAAAATAGATGTTCGGCTAGAGGATGAAACGGTTTGGTTAACACAAGCACAACTATGTGAGCTGTTTCAAAAATCAAAATCCACCATCAGCGAACACATAAAAAATGTGTTTGAAGAAGGTGAACTGGATGAAAAACTGGTTGTTCGGAGATTCCGAACAACCACTCAGCATGGTGCAATGGCAGATAAAACACAAACCAAGAAGTAAATGGTTACAACCTTGATGTAATTATTTCCGTTGGCTATCGGGTAAAATCTGTACAAGGCACACAGTTTCGTATATGGGCTACCCAGCGGCTTAAAGAATATATTATTAAAGGCTTCGCCTTAAACGACGAACATTTTAGGAGTGGCAACTCAATGAATTATTTCACAGAGTTGCAGGATCGCATTCGTGAAATTCGGCTGTCGGAGCGGTTCTTTTATCAAAAAATAAAAGACATCTACACCACAAGTATAGATTATAACCCCAAAGACGAAGCAACCATTACATTTTCTAAAATAGTACAAAACAAACTGCTATGGGCTATTAGTGAGCAAACAGCTGCCGAACTGGTGTACCGCCGTGTGGATGCACAATTGCCGCTACTTGGCATGCAATCACTGGCCAAAGAAAACACCGCTGCTATCAAAAAGGCCGACATAAGCATTGCCAAAAATTATTTGCATCAAGATGAAATAAAATTACTTGGCCTGCTGGTGGAGCAGTATCTGGCCTTTGCCGAAACAATGGCTCAGCAGCGAACACCCATGTACATGAAAGACTGGATAGAAAGGCTGGACAGTATTTTACAGCTAAACGGCAGTGAACTGCTAACCCATGCGGGTAAAGTAACACACGAAATGGCCTTGTAAAAATCGAACGCTGCATTTGAAAAATACAAAGCAGCTCAAAAAATTATAGAGAAAGAACAAAGCCTAAACGAGATAGAGCAGGACATAAAACGCCTAAAAAAGTGAGCTGGATTAGAATGAACTCATTAACCCAATATAGTTTTTCACTACCTCACCTTCAGCATAGCATGCACCTGCGTAACACTGCCATTCTGCAACCTTGCATAATAGTTACCTGCTGCCAATCCGCCGCTGGTAAATTTTACCCTAACTGTGGTTGCTGCGGAATACGTTTGATCTACAGGTGTAGCCACTACCCTACCTGCCATGTCTATAATCTGTACTAAAGTATGGCCTCCGGCGGTGGTAAATTCTATGGTCGTTTGGCTATCGAAAGGGTTGGGGAAATTGCGGATTAAAGTGATGCCGCTTGGGTTGATAATGGCTGGTTTGCAGCTAGCCCCGTTTACTACCGGCAGGCTCTGGAAGTTTTTTAATAAAATAGATTGCAGATCGGTATTGCTTACGCAAAACCAGTTTTCCAACATGGATGCATAAATGCTTCTGAAATCGTATTGAAAGGCAATATTATCGTTAACCGAAGCTGTGGTGGGTAGCGTTGGTGAGTTACCAATTACACCGCCAATGGCATTTTTACCAAATACAAATAAAGGCGAAGCTGCCCCGTGGTCGGTGCCGTTACTGGCATTGCTTTTAATGCGGCGCCCAAATTCGCTAAAGGTTAAGCCCATCACCCGTTCTTCTATATTCAGAAATTTTAGATCGTCCTGAAATGCTTTAATGGCATCCGAAAGATTTTTTAAAAGGTTGGCATGTGTACCGATAGTGGTGTCGGTTTGGGTTTGTGAGGCATGGGTATCAAAACCGCCAGTACTTACCATGTACACCCGTGTTTTTAATCCGCCTTTTATCAGGCGGGCCACAATTTTTAGCTGGTCGGCCAGTGAGTTGCCGGTTGGGTAAACACCTTGCTGGGTAACGGCTGCGGCGGCACTTTTTATAACCGTACTGTATTGCTGCGTTTGCTGGACTACGGTGCGTACATACTTTAATTCTTTACCGGCCGGCGTATTGGGGGCCGGATCCTGTACACCATTTATAAGATTGTAAAAACTGGTTATATTACTAATGCTCATGCCCATACTTACAGCCGGGCCTTGCAGTGTAAGCGATGTAACACTGCCTATCTGTATGGCTAACGGATCTGGCATTGTAGCATTTGGATAACCTATAGGAAAGTTGGGATATTGCGAATTTAGATACCGCCCCTGCCAGCCGGAATTTACATATTGGGTACTATCACTGGCACTCATCCAAATATCGGTGGCTCTAAAATGAGAGAAGTTTGGTGTAGGATAACCAACCGCCTGCACAATGCTCAATTTACCTTCGTTATACATTGTTTGAAGGCCGGTCATAGACGGGTGAAGGCCGGTTTTAAGATTGCCGTTTAGTTTCAACACCGATGCTTGTGGTATGGCAATATTGGTACGGGCATTATAATAGTTACTGTATTGGTCTAAAGGTATTACCATGTTAAGGCCGTCGTTACCACCGTTAAGTTGTACCAATACCAATACATGATCGGTATCTGTATCCATACCAAAAAGATTGTTCATGCCAGCGCCTTCGGCAAACGCTTTTATGGAGTAGCCGCCTAATACAGCAGGTAAAACCGTTGCCGGTACTGTGGTGCGGAGAAAGTCTCTTCTTTTCATCGGTAATGTATTAAGATGGTAGTATTAAAATTTTATTATAAATATTTTATTTTTTGAACCCCAACGAAAGCCGTTCCCTGATGAAGCGACATTGGCGACAGTTTACCCCGTTGATACGGGGCTCCATTCGTCTGATTGCGACTATTGTACCCATCAATATTTATAACTGCAATAATTTTAAGCCGTGGTCGGTGTCCTCACACACCACTGAAATTAAGCAGGTATAAAAAATATCACCGAACAATAAGCCACTCTCATTATAGAATAACTTAAAAACTATTAAACCCATTATTCAAAGAATCCTCAAATTCAGTTGTTGGTGAGGACACCAACCACGGCGGCCGATTCTCCTTCTTGCCGATAAAAGCCCGATAGTAGCACTACAAATGAACGGAGCCCCGTATGAACGGGGTAAACTGTCGCCAATGTCGCTCAATCAAGGAACGGCTTTTGCCCGGCTCATAAAAATTATTCTGGTTCATGGTTTTGTCTTTGTACTAAATACTAAAATCTAAGTACTAAAAATCTATCTAACTCAACTGGTATTCGCTCAATGCCATTAAATATTTAAACAGGTTTTGCAGCCTTGTTCTTACGGTGGTTAAGGCTACAGTGTTAGTGGGTGCTGCGAGGTAAGCGGCCCAGGCGTCGCTCCAATAATAATCCTGTGCTTGTCCCGTTAGCAATATGTCCTTTTTTATCTGATCCCTGCTTGTCTGGCTCAGCGGCATCCGGAACAGGTACTGCAATACATCGGTTATCAGCAGATTGGGATTGCCGGGATTGGGCATTGTTTTTACAAATTCTATGGGGTCTATTCTTATGTTTTTGCTGTTACGGGTATATCCGTTTACGGCCATCAGATCGGTAAACTGGTTACGTTTGGGCAGCGTATCGCTGTTAATCCATATTTCGTGAAACTGTGGTTCCTGGTAGTAAGCTTTCCAACCGGCTACGTCGGGTGGGTCGCCAATGTTTTGCTGGCAGTTGGTGGCTATGCCTTGTACATAAGAATACATGTAATAAGCATTCAGCGGATCGGTATTTGGTGGAAATACCACACCAAACTCACGGCACATGCCTACCAATAAGTCGATGGGTGGTTTAATAAAACAGCCCTGATTGAGCAGATCGTAAAAATGTTCGCTTTTTAGCAGCTTCGCCATTACAGGTTTTATGTCGTAGTTGCTTTGTTTAAAAAGCTGTGCCAAAGGCAAAATAACATTGGCTTCCGTGGCTGCATCTATTTCGTAATACACAAAAAAGCGGTAGAGATGGCGGCAAATATGCTTGCTTACCTCATCGGTATTAAAAATCATGGCCAGCATATCATCCAGTTCCAATGCACCATTGGCACCGGTTCGGCCGGTAATAATGGTGTTGTTGTAAAAGGATGAAAATTGCTTGTTAGAAGTTTCGTGCCGGTTGGCATCAAAGTAAGAAGTAAGCGTAGTATAATTAACCCTATACCCTGTAAGCACTTTCGCTGCTTGCTTTACATCTTCTTCGGTGTAGCCTGCTGTTCCCAGTTTTTTACCTACGGTAAAAAGTTCCTGCAGCTCCCTTGCAAAGTTTTCGTCGGGTGCTGTCCGGGTATTTAATTCATTATTAAGGTACCGCAGCATGGCAGGGTCTATGGTAATGGCTTTTACCAGTTGTTTAAAATTGCCAAGGGCATTTTGTCTCAGCTTTGAGAAATGGTTATAGCTTGATATTCCATAAGCGACATCCGCAGTTTCGGTAGCAAAATGATTGTGCCAGAATAAGGTCATTTTTTCCAGAATATTCCTGTCCTGATTCAGCATTAGGCCCGTCCACCATGCTTTAAAAGATGCCCTGCGATTTGCATTAACACTGCCATCGTTGGTATAATTATTTACCCAGGTATCGCCAATGTTTAAGGTATAATCAGGGTCGGTGGCAGGTGTAGTGCCGCCTGGGGCTATGGTATAAGTTTTTACCGGCGGAGCTGGAGGGGTAGCAGGAACGGTTAGAAGAAAATCAACAGCCTGACTCATGGTCATGGTTTTAAAAAAATCCACATCGGCCTTCTTGGCCCCAAACATGGTTCTTTTTAAAAGATGAATGACTTCGTTCGTAGTCCAGGAACCGGCGTAAGGATTCACGCCGCTGTTGGTGCGAATGGTTTCTTCCTGTTCTTTTTGTATGGGTTTTT
>JAYUTQ010000405.1:0-3227 GCA_043755055.1 Chitinophagaceae bacterium
CCCAATACAGGTGCTGTTAAATACACCCAAATATGTTGCAAATTACCACTAACAACTGCTGGTGCCAGGCTCCGTGCAGGATTCATACTTGCACCGCTAATGGGCCCAGCAAACATGGCTTCGAAAAGCACAACGCTACCAATGGCAATACCCGCAAACAAGCCCTGTTCTTTAGAACCTTTGGCCACATTTATTACCACTAACATTAAAATAAATGTAAGGATGAATTCCAACACGAAACTTTGTAATGCGCTGCCTGCGGGTAAAGTAGCACCCAGAAATACAGATGTCGGAAACAGTAATTTTAAAAGTATACTTGCAGCCAATGCTCCTGCCACCTGGCTAATGATATAAGGGGCTACCTGCTTTATCGGAAAATTTTTATTCACCGCAAATGCAATGGTAACAGCCGGATTGATGTGGGCACCACTTTTTTCTCCCAGGGCATAAATAACAGACATTACTACTAAGCCCCATGTGGTAGCAATTCCCACATGGGTAATGGTTCCGCCTGTTATTTCGTTTACCACGCAGGCTGTAAATACCACACAAACTGACCCCCCTTCGCCATTTTAAATTGACCCCCTAAAAACGATGTTTATTTTTTCGTTTTTGACCTTTGCTAAAACGGGGTAAAGAGCTGTTGTTTTGTTGTTGTAAAATTAGTGTTTCACCCGAGTCTTTGGATGGTTAAATTTGAGACACTGTTTTCTGTTCCCTTTTTTTAATATTTTGTTTTTTACGGAGCGATTCACCGAGCAACTCTATGCGTATAGATTGATGTACCAAGCGGTCGAGGATGGCATCGGCTATGGTTTGTTCGCCAATAACATCGTACCACATATTTACTGGTACCTGCGAGGCTATAATGGTTGAGTGCTTTCCGTGTCTGTCTTCAATTACATCCATCAGCATTGATCTGGCACCGGCATCAAACGGCTGCAGACCAAAGTCATCCAAGATTAAAATTTCTTGTTTTTCAATTTTGGCCAGTTCTCTTAAGTGGGATCCGTCGGCCTTGGCCATTTTGAGGGTGGTCATTAATTTGGCGGTATTTACATAACATACCCTGTAGCCTAACAGGCAGGCCTGGTAGCCGATGGCGGAGGCCAAAAAACTCTTGCCGGTTCCCGTACTGCCCGTTATAAAAACGTCCTCGGCACGGGTTATAAATTCACAACTCATCAGGCGGTCTATCAGGTTTTTATCCAGTCCCCGGTCTTCGCTATAATCCAGTCCTTCCCGGGCAGCGCTGTATCGGAACTGTGCGTTTTTAATACCTCTTTGTACGCTCCGGTGTTGCCGGTCGTCCCACTCGTTTTGTACCAGATAGTGCACCATTTCGTCGGGGGTAAAGGTGGTAGTAGTGTCGGGGTTTTCGATGCTGGCTTTAAAGGCCAGATGCATGCCATACAACCGCATACGGCTCATTTGTTCTAAACTTGTTTTGTTCATGGTTTTTGTTTTTTAAATGATGATAATAAATAATGTAGTTGCTTGTTACCGGTAATAATCTTTGCCCCTTATATTGTTATGCAGTGGCATTGGCTGGCTGGGTGTTTGCTCATCTTCCTGCATACAATCGGCACGGGATTGCAGTATCTGGTTGATGATACCATAGTTATATATCCCAAAGCCGTCGGCACGCCGGCAGGCATTTGCCAGCCGCTCTTTACCTACTCTTTTGGCAAAACTCAATACCCCGGAACAGGATTTATAGCTTTGCTCCGGGTATTGTTCTCTGGCAAGTATTTTAGAAATATAAGTGGCCACATCGGCATGGATTTCGGTAGCATCTGCTAAAAATTTTGCAGGATTCCACTCAGAGAGATATTGGTGCTGCGAAGCCATGTGGTCGGGCTGGGTGATGTATTTATGACCTTTGCCTGTAAACCGTTCATGTACAGCCACCAGTTGCTGATCGTCGTATACTTCCACCTTGCCAGTGTTGTACAACACTTTTAGCCGCTTACCTATTAGCTTATAGGGTACAGAATAGTAGCGTTTATCCTCGCTTAATAATACATGCCCATATTTATTAACGGTGGATAGCTGGGTGTGCATCATCTCGAAGGGGTATGGGTTCAAGGGCTGCAAGGCCGCCCGTTCCAGCTCTTCAAACTGCTGGCGGCGACTGTAGGGCAACCCGGTCAGCAACCTTCCGTTATGGGCTTCTAAATGCACCAAAATGTCCTTGTTTAAATCGGACAGGTGGTGGTACACCTTTTCATCTACTTTGGTAAAAATGGTGGTGTAAATAATTTTTACGGCACCCTCTACCAGGGCCTTGTCTTTGGGTTTATAAGCCCGGGCCGGGTACCCAAAAGTGTGATAGTGCTCGGCAAATGCAGCAAAGCTATCGTTGAGCCTTGCCTCATATTTATCTGCTTTGGTAACGGCCGATTTTAAATTGTCGGGTACAATTGCTTTAGGAACGCCGCCATAAAAATGAAGTGCCTGCTCACAGGCTGCTATAAAATCTTCCTTTTGCTGGCTGGCCACAGCCATTACAAATGTGAGTTGACTACAACCTAAAATGGCTACAAATACTTCCACATCAGATACCTCGCCGCTGGCTTTATCTACTACCTGTAATTTTTTGCCGGTAAAATCCACAAACATTTTATCGCCGGCCTGATGGTACATTTTCATGGAAGGCCGGGTGGCAGCGGTATATGCATTGAGCTTATTTAAGAAGGCTGAGCTTTTATACCCGTCAGGACAACTGCGGACATAATGCTGGTAAACCATATACTTGGTTACGCCACGCTTCTTTAACATCCTGGCAAGTGCCGGCAATAAAGGTTGCAGTTCTAAAAAACGTGCATTGGGTGCCGCTATTTTAGCATCGGTAAGAAAGGACACAGATAGAGCTGTGTCGGCCATTGCTTCCAGTTCTTCTATCGTTATTTTTAATTGGGTATAGCGGTATATATACTTTTTAACCGTATTACGTGCTACCTGTGTAGCCTGGCTAATATACTTGCTACCCTTGCCTTCGGCATAGAGCCGAAGTATTTGGCGAATCTTATACATATCAATTGTTTTGTTGGACATCGGGCTAAGATTATTGAACCTATAATCTTGGCTTTTTTACCTAACAAAAACAACTATTCTTCTTCCGTTTTTAGGGGGTCAATTTGACGTGGTATTAGGGGGTCAATTTAAAATGGCGCAAGGGGGTCAGTTTGCAGTGGTATTAGGGGGTCAATTTGAGTGGATTTTCC
>JAYUTQ010000406.1:0-3227 GCA_043755055.1 Chitinophagaceae bacterium
CCTTAAATCAACTATTTAAGGATGCTTTAATACAATATGTCAAAGAACCTAAACATAACCAATTGATAATGTTCTAATTATATTAGGACGCTAGTGATAGCAAATAATAATTACACTGCTATCCTAACCCATGGTTTTAGCCTTGGGAAAACCTAAAAAATTTCATCAATTTTTATTCTCCGTTCGAACTTTCATTACACCTTTTACTTTGTGTGCCCTGTAATTCAGTTCCTGTTTGTCTTTGGCTAAAATGGTAATATGGCCCATTTTGCGGCCGGGTTTGGTTACGGCTTTGCCATACAGGTGCACAAAAGTATTTTCCATTTTCAGCACTTCTTCCAGGCCTTCGTAATGTACGGGGCCGCTATATCCTTCGGCCCCCACAAGGTTTACCAACGACGAAGGATAAATAGCATCCGTATTGCCAAGCGGATAATCGAGGAGTATCCGCCAAAGCATGTCGTATTGCGAACAGTAGTGGGCTTCTATGGTATGATGGCCGCTGTTATGTACCCTTGGGGCGGTTTCATTTACCCATACTTCGCCGCTGCGATCTATCAGCATTTCTACTGCAAACAGGCCGGGGCTTTTAAAAGCTTGTACTAATCGGATGGCTATAGCTTCTATCCGCCATAATAATTTTTCGGGTATTTCTGCCGGGCAAACCTGATAATCCAGTTGGTTTTTATAAGGGTCCACCATCATATCTACAATGGGGTAAATGGCCGTTTGGCCTTTGGTATTTACAGCAACCATTACAGCAATTTCTTTGGCTATTTCCACCTTTTTTTCCAGCACACTTGGTGCGTCAAAGCCTTTATCCAATTCTATTTCTTTATTAATTACCTGCACGCCCCGGCCATCGTAACCGCCTTCGCCTATTTTATGTACGGCTGGTAAAAACACCTTTTGGTGCATCAGTTCTGCCAGGTTTTGCGTTACCACAAAATCGGGGCTTGGTATTTCGTGTTGTTTGTAAAATTGTTTTTGGGTGATTTTATTTTTGATTATCCGAAGCACGGCGGCCGAAGGAATCACCATTTTGCCCTCTTTTTCAAGTTGCTCCAGAGCATCCACATTTACACTTTCTATTTCTATGGTAAGCCTGTCTACATTTCGGCCAAAGGCCAGTACTGTATCGTAATCCCTGAAGTTTCCCAATACAAAATGATGGCAGAGATGAGCGGCCGGACAGGCAGCATCATTTTCCAACACCCAGGTTTCTACATTATAATTAACAGCTTGTTGTAACAACATTCTGCCCAACTGTCCGCCACCTAATATTCCCACTTTCATAATCCCTTATTTTTGCGGTGAAGATAAACTTTGAATTGAGGATGAAAATGAAATTGATAATAACATTGTTGCTTGCTGGTCCTTATTTTTTATTGGCACAGCCAAAACCAAAAACAATTGCCAAAGCAAAAACCACAGCACAAAAAGCAAAGCCGGCAACTGCAAAAGCGAAAGCTCAGAAGATAGATGAACCGGTAGTGGATACCACAGCACCGTTTGTGCTAACGATTGCTACCATTGGCATAAAGGATAGTACAGTTGCAGTACTCGTAAACCAAAACGATCAGCAATTTCGGGGGCCTTTTGGGTATGTGAAAAATAACAAAGTGGTGCTTACCGGCAGTTTGCCGCAAACGGATATGTACCTGCTTGTGCTAACGAATGGTACCAACCAAACAGACGACAAATACTACAATACTTTTTTAGCCAACGACCATTACGAAATAGAACTGAATACTAAGAGTAACGAAATGTATGTGGTAAGGGGCAGTACCCTTAAAGTTTTTAACCAGTTGATTGCTTCCTTCGGCAGCGATTTTGATGCATTGACACAAATCAATCAGCAGCGCCAATCGGCCATGCAAAATGGTGTGCCTGTAGATAGTTTAAACCTTGCTGAAGCTCTGTTAAAAGATGGAATTAAGCGTAAACTACCTTCTTTTATACAAACAAACAGCAACAGCGATGTAGCTGCATTTTTACTAAATACTACCAAACCTTTATTGACTGTAGATGAACTGGATGGTTATTTTACCATGCTGCAGCCCACTGTAAAATCTAGTGCCTACGGCGAAGCTTTGAGAAGTTTTGTACAAACCGAAAGAGCTACTGGACAAGGACAACCGGCACCAAATTTTACACAAAATGATACTTTGGGAAAACCCGTATCGCTAAGTGATTTTAAAGGCAAATATGTATTGATAGATTTTTGGGCAAGCTGGTGTGGTCCATGCCGTATGGAAAACCCAAATGTGGTGTTAGCTTACAATACTTTTAAGGATAAAAATTTTACCATCTTAGGCGTTTCGCTTGATAACGATAAAGCCAAATGGATGAAGGCAATTGCGGCCGATAATCTTACATGGACGCATGTTAGCGACTTGCAGCATTTTAGCAATGCAGTAGCAAGACAATACAAAGTCAACAGCATTCCACAGAACTTTTTGATAGGCCCGGATGGAAAAATCATTGCTAAAAATTTACGGGGCGGTGTCTTACAATCCTACTTGCAACAAACATTGAAATAATATTAGCAAAGCAAGGTTTTTTTATTAGCCGGGTAAATTTGTTTCAATTTCTGGTAGGAAATTAAATCGTTTTGTTCATTTGCCTATTTGCAAAATTGGCCAAAAACTGCATTATAATAAATGCTGTAACAGCAAGTCGTTAAAATTTTGAAGCGAAGAAATTTTAAGATCGGCCGCACCCCATCTTGCATCGTTAGATAAATGGCCCGTAGGCACTACCACACATTTCATTCTTGCAGCTTTGGCGGCTATTAATCCGTTAAAAGAATCTTCAAAACAAATACAATTGGTTGGCGGCACCATTAGTGCTGCTGCACAGTTAATGTAAACCTGCGGATGTGGTTTGCCATACGGCAAATGCTCAGCCGTGGCAATGGCGCCCAACACTTTTCTGATACCAAGCTGATCGATGACTACATCTGCCAGAATTCTTGGCGAAGAAGTGGCAAGACCAATAGCACAATCTTTTTTTAAAAAATATTCGATTATATGCTGCACACCGGGCATTACAGATGGGTGGCTCTGAACCTTTTCCTTAACCAACACAATAATATCATCCACAGCCTTTGGCTGTAAATGTTCGGCGAGTTTAAAATGGGTAAACCAGTGGTTGATGAATTCACGGGTTCTTAAACCTGTAGTGGTATCATACTGTTTACTGGTCAATTTCAGGTGGTACTGTTG
>JAYUTQ010000407.1:0-3220 GCA_043755055.1 Chitinophagaceae bacterium
CACTTCAAAAAAAGCTTTGGCGTATTGGTGGCTGGTATTGCCAATATCGCCACGTTTGGCATCGGCTATTTTAAAATGGGTTTCCGGTATATAGTTCACCGTTTGTTCCATCGCTTCCCAGCCTTTGAGGCCCTGGCTTTCGTAAAAGGCGGTGTTTATTTTATAGCTTACACAATAGTCTTTTGTAGCATCTATAATAGCCTTGTTGAACTCGAACACAGCATTGGGCCTGTCTTTGAGATGGGCTGGTAGTTTTGTAATATCGGTATCGAGACCGACGCAGAGATAGGATTTGGTTGTATTTATTCGGTTGATGAGTTGAATTCTGTTCATTTTATTTTTTGGCTACAGTCGACAGTTTACCGCCGATTGTTTAAAATTTATTGTGTACAGGTAATAGATATTATTAGATTATACAGAAAAACCGTAGACGGTCAACGGTTGACCGATAACCCCTTTGGCGGATAATCGGTAATGATTCCATTTACACCCATGGCTTTAATTTCTTCAAATTTTCTGGCATCGTTCACCGTCCAGGGGATAAGGCGGACATTCATATCCTTACATTGCTTTACCAAAAGGGGCGTTACCAAATCGTAATGTGGCGAATAAATATTGGGGATAAAACCCAACTCCTGTAATTGAAGGGCATATGCTTTCGTATCAGCTTCTTCAACCAAAAGCGCGGTGGTAATATTTGGGTATAGCTGGTGCAAATATTGCAATGGCCGCATGTCGAACGATTGTAAAACCACCCTGATTTCAATATTTTTTGCTTTCAAAACTTTCATTACCATATCCACAAAAGGTGCTGGTAATGGATGATAACTGCCATCGCCAATTGGCAGGCTTTTAATTTCAATATTAAACCGCACTTGTTTCTTTTTTTTGCTGGTGCAATAAGCATCTACAGCATCTATTAAATCGCCAAGCCTTGGTTTTACTGCTGCCACTTTTTGCTGTTGTTTAAACCTTGGATGTGGCTTCAGGCCTACATCGTAGCGGATGACGTCAGCATAATCCATCTTATAAATATTAAGGCTTTTTTCTTCTGCTTCTGTAACAATACCACCGTCAGGCTTCGTAGTAATTTCATGGTTAAAAAAAGGTTCGTGGCTTACTATTACCTGCGAATCTTTGGTGATGCATACATCCATTTCCAGCGTGTTTACGCCAAGGTCTATGGCTTTTAGCATGGCCGGAATGGTGTTTTCAGGCATCAGGCCCCGGCAGCCTCGATGGCCCTGCAAATCGAACGTAAATGTTTCAGTTTTATTCAAGTTATTTAGGTTGTTACAGGCCGTGAGAAAAAATAGTAACGGTAGTATTTGTTTCATATTTAATGGTTCAATACAGAATCCTGTTTTTTTTAAAATGGCAACTTAGTTTGTATGTTTTGGTGCAGCTTTTTTGTTTTAAAAAGTACCTTTTCTACCGGCACTTTTCCTTTGTGAAACCAATCTCCTTCAAAACCTGAAGGAATAACAATTGGCATTCTTTTTTTTGAATTATGAATTTCAGCCATTTGCTCATTAGCGTCTGTAGTTAGTATGGTAAAGGTTTCTATGGTTTCACCCGTTAGGTTATTGTTCCAAATATTAAATAACCCTGCTAAGCCAAAAGCTACATCATCAGGCAATGTAATCTCATATTTTTGCTTTCGTTTTCCATTTTTATCCAACCATTGCCATTCGTAAAAGCCATCTACCAATACGATACACCGATTGTTAACCACACCCTTATAAGAGGGTTTTTCATCAATCGTTTCTATTTTGGCATTCAATGTATTTTTTCTTATAGTAACATCATTGGCCCAATCAGGGATTAATCCCCAATTATACAATTGTATGTTAGCAGGCACAGCGTTTGTTATAATAGGTGTTTGTTTAAATTCAAAACCATTTACATCTGATGGTATATAATTTTCCCCCTTTTTAAAGTCAACATTGCAGTGCTGCGCTAACTGTTTTGCTGATTTTGTTTGTTTGATGTTATAGCACATGATAGTAAGCTGAAATAAAATTAAAATGGAGAACGATCCCTACAAGTTATAATTGGCGCATGTTTTCGGCAATGGCCCTTGAATCAGCTGTACCTTTTTCCAATTCAGAAATAATGTTTTCAAAACTCTCTTTGTCACGGTTTTGGCTGAGTTTAAACACGTGTTGTATGTCCGTAATTTCTATCTCAATCCCCACTATGGCTTTCATTAGCGAAGACATATAATCATCGGGCAAATGTTTTACAAGCGATGGGGAATCGGGATTGTTTTCAAATGTATTTGTAAGGTCGGTGAGTAATTGCAACAATTCGTCCGGGCCTGTAAACCGCAGCTTCCCCTGTGCATGAACGGAACGGTAATTCCATGTGCTGCCTTGCTTTTGATTGGCGTACCAACTGGCACTTACATAGGTGTGGGCGCCGCTAAAAACCACCAGCACATTATTATCTTTTTCCAATGCCAGATGATGGTCTGTTTTACGCATAATGTGAGCCCGTAGTATCAGCTTGCCATCTTTTTCGGCAAATAAAACCGGCACTTGTGTGGCCACAGGATACTCCTCCCCTTTCGCTATAAGCATTACAAAAGGATGGGCTTTCATAAAGTCAATTACCTGTTGCTCGTTATTGGCTTTAAAATAGGGTAAGTTGTACATGATTGAGGCCTCCCAAACCCCTCCGGTGGAGGGGCTTTAGAGTCATTTTATGTTAGTGATTTATTGATTCAATACAAGTCTTGACGTAAAAAAATGCTTTATGTATTTTTAACCCAATTAAAAAAAGCACGGTTTTAAAGCCCCGCCACCGGAGGGGTTTGGGGAGGCTTCTACTCCACTATCTCCACAACCTTAGTCACATCCACATTTGCATTACGCATTGCAATGCTACGAACGGTTTTGCTGGCAAAATCCATAAAGGCATGTTTTGTAATCCGGTCGTCGCCCACCATGGCGGGTATTCCGCTATCGCCGCCTTCTCTAATGCTTTGTACAATAGGTATCTGCCCCAGGAACGGTAAATCGTATTCTTCGGCCAGTTTTTTACCACCATTTTTACCAAAAATATAGTAACGGTTATCGGGTAATTCAGCTGGCGTAAACCAGCTCATATTTTCTACCAAACCAATAATGGGCACTTTTATTTGTGCCTGTCCAAACATAGCAATACCTTTTTTAGCATCGGCCAGGGCAACGGTTTGCGGTGTAGTAACTACAATTAC
>JAYUTQ010000408.1:0-3217 GCA_043755055.1 Chitinophagaceae bacterium
GTGCTTCGTAATCGAAGGCTGCATTTTTCTTTTCCATAAAAACTGTGTTTTAAAGCTCTTGATTTTTTTGAACTTTGACACAGTTTAATTTACAGTCTCACTTACGTTTAATTGTTAGGTTCTGTTTAATACCTAATACTTAAAACTAAAATCTAAGTACTACTTAAACCGCTACATTAAAATCCCTCAAAGCATCATTTAGACTCGTTTTTAAATCCGTGCTTGGTTTGCGGGTACCGATAATGAGTGCACAGTTTACATTATACTCACCTGCCGGGAATTTTTTGGTGTAGCTACCTGGTATTACAACACTTCTGCTTGGTACACGGCCCTTGTATTCAATTGGTTCAGGGCCACTTACATCTATAATTTTTGTGGATTGGGTGAGCACTACATTGGCGCCCAATACGGCTTCTTTTTCTACAATTACACCTTCTACTACAATGGCACGGCTGCCAATAAAGCAACCATCTTCTATAATAACCGGGCTAGCCTGCAATGGCTCTAATACACCGCCAATTCCCACGCCGCCACTCAGGTGTACGTGCTTGCCTATTTGTGCACAGCTGCCTACGGTTGCCCATGTATCTACCATGGAACCTTCATCTACATATGCGCCTATATTAACGTAAGAAGGCATCAGCACCACATTGCGGCCGAGGAACGCACCATACCTTGCTACTGCATGTGGTACGGCCCGTACGCCTTGCCCGGCGTAGTCGCTTTTCAGTTTCATTTTATCGTAAAACTCAAAGGGCGGCAATGTGTACGTTTCCATTTTCTGAATGCCGAAATACATTAATATGGCTTGTTTTACCCACTCATTTACCTGCCAACCCTTATTAGTTGGTTCGGCTACTCTTAACCGGCCTTTATCTACCTCTTCTATCACATTGTGGATGGCCTGTAAATATTCCATGTGTTTTAGTAATTCACGGTCGTTCCATGCGGCCTGTATCAGTTCCTGATTGGTCATTAGAATAAAATTTTTGCAAACATAAAAGAAAGAAGCAAGTGGGCAAGTGGGGATTAGTGTGCAGGAAATAGAAAATACGCAAAAATGGATTTACGAAAACCATTCGGGATTCAAAAAAAATTACCAGATTCAATTTTATGTGCTCTTGCTTTTACCTGCTACGCACCTTTTGCAAACACAACCTAGCTATCAGCCAAGCAATACTAACCAATTGCATAATTTGCACTTACTGGCAACCACTCGCTAATCCCTAATAACCACTTGCTTATTTTGCACATATGGCTGATTTCAACATTGATATAAACCATTGCCTTGCCGTTTTAAAAGGAGGCGGTGTCATTCTTTTTCCTACAGATACTATTTGGGGGATTGGGTGCGATGCTACCAATGCAGATGCTGTGGACAAAATAATGGCAATTAAGCACAGGTCTGTAACAAAGGGCTTTATTGTTTTGCTGGAAAACGAGCAACATTTGCCAACTTATGTAACGCAAACTACCATTCGTATTTTCGATTACATACAGGGTATTACAAAACCTACCACGTTTATTTATAGTGGGGGTAAAAATGTAGCCCCGAATATACCAGAAGACGGTTCTGTGGCCATCAGGCTGGTAAAAGATCCCTTTTGTAAAGAACTGATTAAAAAGTTTGGAAAACCCATTGTTTCCACTTCAGCTAATCTAAACGGCTATCCTTCGCCACTTATATTTAAAGACATTGATATAGCCATAAAATCGGCCGTAGATTATGTGGTACGGCACCGGCAAGAAGATGAAGAGGCAAGGGAAGCCTCATCTGTAATAAAATGGCTGGAGGATGGAACGCTTGAAATTATAAGACCATAGTTCGTTGATTAGTTGATTGGTTGATTAGTTGATTAGTTGATTGGTTGATTGGTTGAGTGGTTGATTGGTTGATTGGTTGATTAGTTGATTGGTAAATTGGTAGTTGGCAAAAGAAAACCCCGTGAAAAAATCCACAGGGTTCTATTTTGATCTATATCTTAAAAACTATTTATGCCCTATGGCTTCACTAATAAACTAATAAACTAATCAACCAATTAACCATTCAACCAACTAAGCCATTTTCTTAGCATCATCTAAAAATTTGGCAAGGCCAATATCTGTTAACGGGTGTTTGAGCAGGCCAAGGATTGAATCCAGTGGGCAAGTGCAAACATTAGCACCGGCCTCGGCACATTTAATGATGTGTAGGGCATTACGGATAGAGGCCGCCAGTATTTCTGACTTAAAACCCTGGATATTGTAAATGTTTGCAATTTGGGCTATTAATTCAATTCCATCCCAACCGCCATCATCTATACGGCCAATAAACGGAGAAATATAAGTAGCACCTGCCTTGGCGGCAAGTATGGCCTGACCAGGACTAAAAATTAAGGTACAGTTGGTTTTAATTCCGTTGTCGGTAAACCATTTAATGGCTTTTATACCGTCTTTAATCATCGGCACTTTTACTACAATGTTGGGGTGGATAGCTGCGAGTTTTTTCCCCTCCTCTACAATTCCCTCGAATGTAGTACCCAAAACCTCGGCACTTATATCTCCATCTACCATTTCGCAAATGGTTTTGTAATGGGCAGCAATAGCCTCTTCGCCTTTTATCCCTTCTTTAGCCATTAAAGAAGGATTTGTAGTAACGCCATCCAAAATACCGAGGTCGTTGGCTTCCTTAATCTGATCAAGGTTAGCCGTGTCGATAAAAAACTTCATAGTAAAATTGTAATAATGAGAAAATACATTTTTGAGTGCAAATGAAAAACACCAACCAATTAACTTGGTTCTTTCGAAAAAAATTGCAAAAAGCGTTTTGCCCTTTAGGTTTTTGTTTCCCTTTAGGGAGTTAGGGGGCAAAAAAATCGGCAGGCTTGTTACATCGCACCGCTACAACCACTTATCCTTGCTGCCTTCCGACCCTGGGGAGGTTCAGTAGGAGCTGGTCGTGTAAGACCTGCCGGCTGCAAATATATAGGCATGAAGTTTTTTTGAAAGAATAATTTTTCAAGTAGTTTACCGGGTTAAAAATCTTTGACCCATTTATCAATCATCGACCTACTTTTGTTATCAATTATTCCTAAGGCGCCATCTTGAAAATGTTTTAAGGTCACATACTTAGCAATATCCTTTGAACAGAATACAGCTTTTACAACTAAATAATTTACTATGACAGATATACATCCACAATACCTCATAGATGGCTCAGGTAAAAAAATATCCGTGG
>JAYUTQ010000409.1:0-7290 GCA_043755055.1 Chitinophagaceae bacterium
CTTTGCCATACCATGTAAAGCCCAATTGTAATGTTTGGTAATCGGGCAGTATGTCGTAAAAACGGGTGCTGCCGGCATAGCTGTTTGTTTTTTTGCAAAACACTATAAACGGAAACGAATGACCGGCCGACATCCCATCCATGGCAATCTGAATATAGTTTTTCATGCCTGCTTCGGTAGCACCACTTACTAAAGAGTAGTGCCAAATGATAGGCTCATGGATGGAAAATGGAAGAAGATGTTGTAAATCTTCTGTCTGTAGTGCCCTTAGCAAAACGTTGTCGTTTTCTAAAACAGTATTAATAGGAATAAGCGGAACGGGCATAGTGTAGTTGCTGATTGGTTGGAATTTAAAAAATTCAATTTTCAGTTATTCTTTGTAAGTGGTAAAATAGTGAATTGGGAAATCCGTTTTTTTCTGCAAAGCAGATTTAAAAATCCGTGTTTATCCGTTCTTTCCATTACATCTGTGTGCTAATTGCAATTCACTTATTTAAACTTTGAGTAGTATAATTTAGCTAGAAAAGCTCCTTCAACGATTTCCAAGAAGGCATCTTAAGCCATTCTCTTATCGTCATTTTTTCTACCTGTAAAAATAAAATAAGCGACATGGCAAACAGTGCTGTGTAGCTGATAACCAGCATAATAGCTACAAGTTGCATGGTTATGGGTATGCCAATCATTTTTGCGGCAGCATACCCAAGCAATGTTATTAGCAGGCCCGCCATAGCCGGAAAATTATTATGCGCAAACCTGCCCGTACCTGAAAAAAAGTAAGAAAAAATGATATAGCCGCTGTACAAAAAAATACCCGGTACCAGCAAACGGATGGGTTGTTGTACACCATCGAAGCCATCGCCAAAAACGAATGTGTACAGGCTGGCTGGCAGTAATGCCAACACAATCAAAGCCGCCAACATAAGCCAGGCACTTGTCCAAAAGCATTGGTGGGTCAGTTTTATTTGCTCCGTTTTTATCTTCTCATTTACGATGCGGCTGTATTGTACGGTTCCAATGCTGCTGTTGAGCAGCAATGTGGCTTCGCAAAGTGAAATGGCATTAGAGTAAACCCCAAGTTCGGCACCAGAAAGCAGCATATAGCCAATACGGGTATTTACTAATTGCATCAATGTCCCGGCCTGATTGGCGACGCCGGTTTTAAAACCTGCTTTCATCAGCACTAACCATGTAGATTTTTCTTTTGTTTCGGAAATGTTGAATACGGTTAATAGCCCAATAAGAAAGGTAATGCCCCATGCTAAGGATAAGGCAATTAGATAATTTACAGGTGTTGCTGAAAAATAATTGAAACAAAAAATGACAGCCGCAACCGATAGTATGGCTTGTATAATATTGAGCAGGTTAAAAAGCTGTAACCGCTCTTTACCCAATGCTACCAATTGGTGTATGCTAACGGCTGCATTCAGCCAGCACAGCAGCATAATCCAAAGTAGTTCCTGTCCGTTTAATTTATTAAGCCAGTAAAAAATAGCGGCTATTAAAATGCTGCAGGGAATGCTCCATGCATAAAATATATACAGCAATTGCCGGTAACTAAATTTTGACAAAAGAAACACCACGGTGGAGCCACTAATGCATTCACAAATAATAAGGGCTGTAGAAAAAATAACAAGGTAGAGGCTGCATACGCCTTTACCAACCGGACCAAGGTACCTCGATAAAAAAATAATAATGGCAAAGTTTATAATAGCTACCAAAACCTTACTGCCAAATGTGATGCCTACGCTTTTAAACATGGCGACGAAGATAATAGAGTTGCAGGTAGGCCGTTAGCAGTTACGCCAGTTTCCATTTGTAAACCAAAGTTTACCCAATCGATATTCGTATATCTGTTTTTAAAAAAACAAACAAAACACACCCTGTTGTTTTTAATCTAAACAGCGAAATATTTTAATGGTAGCTCATAGTTTATAATGTACTTGTTTAGCTGTTACATTTGATATTGGTGATGTATACAATGCTGTTTCATTGCCATTTTTATAAAATTTACAAGCTTGCATTTATTTTAGTTTGAGTAACCGTTTTGGATATCGACAATAACAAAAAAATATGAACAAAATTAAAAATGTATGGCTGATTGCTTTGCTTTCCATATTTGGATTTGCCTGCATAAAAAAAACCAATCCGCCGGTTATTGCCGCCGATAATGTAGTCGTAGTTTCCAGTTCGGTTACCAGTTTTGCTCCAACCGAAGCTGATATCAATACGGGTTCTATCAGTTTTAGCTGGTCTTCTTCCAGATATCCCAACGATACACTTACCGGCAGATATATTATAGAAGTAGATTCCACAGGTAGAAATTTCACAAAAGGAATTACCAGAACCATCAATGGAAAATTGTCGCTCAGCTTTACTGCCAAAGAGTTTAACACCATTCTGCAAGGCTTCGGAATGCCAAATGGAACGGGCGGTGAAATTGATATACGGGTAACGGCCACTTATGGCAGTAGCACAGAACAGTTTAAATCGAACATTTTAAAACTGAGGGTTACACCATATGCACCGGTGAACTTTGTAAAGGGTGCTGATATAAGCTGGGTTACACAAATGGAAGCTGCTGCCAGAAAATTTTACAATGCTGCCGGAGTAGAAACGGAATGTTTTTCGCTGATGAAATCATTGGGTTTTAATACCATCAGGTTACGTGTATGGGTAAATCCGAGCCCCGCCTATAACAATACTGCCGATGTGGTAGCCAAAGCTTTACGTGCCAAAGCCCTTGGTATGCGGGTAATGATAAATTTCCATTACAGTGATAGCTGGGCCGACCCCGGAAAACAAATCAAACCTGCGGCATGGGTTGGGCAAACCGTGGCACAATTAAAAACAAGTATCGCCACCCATACTACCGATGTTTTAAATGCTTTAAAAGCAGCGGGTATTACGCCGGAGTGGGTGCAGGTGGGTAACGAAACCAATAATGGAATGCTGTGGCCGGAAGGGCAGGCTAACACCAATATGGCTAATTATGCCCAATTTGTTTTAAGTGGACACGATGCGATAAAAGCCGTTTTTCCTACAGCTAAAGTTATTGTGCATGTAAGCAATGGTTACGATGGCGGCTTGTTTCAATGGAATATTGGCGGCCTGCTTGCCAATGGTGCCAAGTTCGATATCATTGGTATGAGCTTGTACCCAACTGCTGCCAACTATACCAGTTACAACAATCAGATCTTAAACAATATGAACGATATGGTGATCCGCTACAACAAAGAAATAATGGTGGTGGAAACCGGCTTTGCAGCCAATGACCCAACAAATGCCAAATTATTTTTGACAGATTTGATTGCCAAAACAAAAACTGTAATTAATAATAAAGGACTCGGCGTTATGTATTGGGAACCACAGGCTTACAACTGGCAGGGCTATGGACTTGGTGCATTCGATAATAGCGGTAAACCAACCGCAGCCTTGGATGCATTCCGGTAAACGGGTTTTTAATGAAACCCCAATCTGGACAAGGGTTTTGCCCCTTTCAAACGCAATGGCAGCCATTTTCCTTCTCTATTAGAAGAAGGAAACTGCAAAGGTTGGGAGCGAAGCCGGAAGGGCCTGAGGCCGAGAGGGATTGGGGTAAGTCGATATAGGCTGAAATAAGACAAAAACAGAAATTTATTTTTACAACAAATGCTTCTTCAACGTATTCATATGAAAAAAAACAAGTGCTCTTTTTGTATCCTTTTGGCATTAACTGGGTTTGCAGTTTGCCAGGCACAAACTGTTCCACGCCAAAAAATTAATATAGACGAAGGCTGGAAATTTGCCTTCGGCCATGCCGCCAATCCTGAAAAGGATTTTAACTACAGTATCAAAACCATCTTTTCAAAATCAGGTGGTGCGGCTGGTACGGCCATTGATGCTAAATTTAAAGACAGTAGCTGGCGTACCGTAAACCTGCCACACGATTGGGCAGTAGAATTGCCATTTAGTTATGTAGATAATTTTGATGTAGAAAGCCATGGCTACAAACCCGTTGGCGGCTTGTTTCCCGAAACAAGTATTGGCTGGTACCGAAAACATTTTACAGTATCCAAGGCCGATTCCGGCCAGCGTTTTCAGGTACAATTCGATGGTATTTTTAGAGATGCTAATATATGGGTCAATGGCTTTTACCTCGGCAATAATAAAAGCGGCTATGTAGGTGCAGCTTATGATATAACAGATTTTTTAAATTTTGACAAAGACAATGTGATCACCGTTCGGGCGGATGCCAGCCAGTACGAAGGCTGGTTTTACGAAGGTGCAGGCATATACCGGCATGTGTGGCTGAACCAATATCAGAATGTTCACATTGCAACCGATGGCATTTTTGCCTATTCAACCATAGCTAATAATAAAGCTACGGTAACGGTAGAAACAACCGTTGCAAATGAAAATTTTGACCCGGCTTCTTATTCCGTTTCAGCTTTTGTTACAGACAGGTCGGGCAGTATGATTGTGGCTACAAAAGAGCTGCCAATGTCTTTGAATGTGAACGAAGAAAAAGTTTCTAAACAGAGCATCGCCGTTAATGCCCCAAAACTATGGAGCCTCGAAGACCCTTATCTGTACAGGGTTACAGTACAAATAAAGCAGGCAGGAAAAGTGGTGGATACCAAAACCATGCGTATTGGTATTCGTACGGTGGAGATAAAACCAAACGGTGTTTTCTTAAATGGTAAGCATGTAAAAATACAAGGCACCAACAACCACCACGACCATGCCGGACTTGGCAGTGCCTTACCTGATTACCTGCAGTATTATCGCATTAGCTTATTGAAAAATATGGGGGTGAACGCATACCGTACCAGTCACAATGCACCTACCCCCGAACTGCTGGATGCATGCGACAGTTTAGGAATGTTAGTAATGGATGAACAACGCCTGCTGAACAGCGGTGCTGAATACACCGACCAATTTACACGTCTTTTAAAACGTGACCGTAGCCGTGCTTCCGTTTTTATGTGGAGTATTGGTAACGAAGAGGGCTGGATACATACCACTACAACGGGCAAAAGAATAGCCCAAACTTTAATAGCTAAGCAAAAGCAATTGGACCCCACCCGTACTTGTACATACGCAGCCGATTTGGGTAATGTATACGGTGGTGTAAACGAAGTAATCCCTGTTCGTAGTTTTAATTACCGTCAGTTCGCCGTGGCGGATTACCACAAAGACCATCCCAACCAACCGCTGCTTGGAACCGAGATGGGCAGTACCGTAACCACAAGAGGTATATGGGGAAAAGATACCATCCGGGCTTATCTGCCCGACCAGGATATTACTGCACCCTGGTGGGCAAGCACGGCCGAAACCTGGTGGAAACTCGCCGCACCCAACGACTATTGGCTCGGTGGTTTTGTATGGACCGGTTTTGATTATCGCGGAGAACCAACGCCTTTTAAATGGCCGAATATCAATTCGCATTTTGGTATTATGGATATGTGCGGTTTTCCTAAAAATATTTATTACTACTACCAAAGCTGGTGGACAGATAAGGATGTGCTGCACATTTCTCCGCATTGGAACCACGGAACAGCCTGGGGCGAAAAAAGTGGCAAGCCCATAGATGTTTGGGTAAATAGCAATGCCGATGACGTGGAGCTTTTTCTAAATGGCAAAAGCCAGGGCAAAAAGGAAATGCCCCGCAATGGCCACCTGCAATGGAGTGTAAATTATGCACCCGGTACGCTAGAAGCTGTGGCCTATAAAAAGGGCAAACGTTTAACTACAAAAATAGAAACCACAGGTGCCCCTTACGAAGTTGTAATGACACCTTACAAAACTACCATGTTGGCCAATGGACAGGATGCAACCGTGATAAATATAAGTGTAGTAGATAAAGAGGGTAGGGAAGTGCCCGATGCCGATAACATGATTAAATTTTATCTGCATGGAGATGCCAAAATAATAGGCGTGGGCAATGGCGATCCTAGCAGCCACGAGCCCGATAAATGTGCAGATGGAGCGTGGCAGCGGAGCCTTTTTAATGGTAAGTGTCAGGTAATAATTCAGAGCGGAAAAAAGCCCGGCATATTTAAGTTTGAAGCAAAAGCTGCCAATCTGCAAACGGGTTCTACAGAGGTAATTATGGTAGCCAATGCAAATGAAACAGCTATCAACATTGATAAAAATTACGAATTGAAAGGCGAGGCTGCCAAGCCAAGAACAACCGGAAAAATGCTAGGTGCTGACATTTCTTTTTTACCACAACTGGAAGCCCGTGGCCTCCAGTTTAGCGATAAAGAAAAAGAGAAAGACGCCATTGAAATACTGAAAGACCATGGCTTTAATTATGTACGCCTTCGCATTTTTAACGACCCGGCAAACGACAGTGGCTACAGCCCTAAAAAAGGTTTTTGCGATTTGGAAAACACCAAAAAGATGGCCAAAAGGGTAAAGGCACTCGGCATGAAATTGCTCCTAGATTTCCATTATAGCGATACATGGGCCGATCCCGGCAAGCAGTTTAAACCGGCAGCATGGAAAGGACTTGGTTTTGAAGACCTTAAAAAAGCCATGTACGATTTTACAAGAAAGGTAATGCAGGAATTGAAAGATCAGAACACCCTGCCCGATATGGTGCAGGTGGGCAACGAAATAAATCATGGCATAATATGGCCTGACGGCAACGTAAAAAATTTGGACAACCTTGCCCAACTGCTAAGTGCCGGCACGGCTGCTGTAAAAGCCGTTGCACCTGAAACCATTATGATGCTGCATGTGGCCCTTGGCGGACAACACGATGAGTCGGTTTTTTTTATAAATAATATGGTAGCCCGTGGTGTGCCGTTCGATGTAATTGGCGAATCGTATTACCCAAAATGGCATGGTACATTGGCCGACCTAGAAGACAACCTGAACAAGCTCGTAGCAAGATATAATAAGGATATAATTGTAGTAGAATATTCGGCTTTGAAAAAAGAAGTAAATAAAATAGCCTTTGAAGTAGCCAACGGCAGGGGCAAAGGCACCTGCATTTGGGAGCCCCTCAGCACCTGGGAAAAGTTCTTTGATGACAAAGGAAAATCGAATGAGCTGCTGGCTTATTATGATGATATTACTAAACAGTTTATGGCAAAGTAGTTTTAAAAGGAACATTATAGAACCCAGCTAAAACCGAGTCTTTACTTAATTGTCGGCAGCAGATAAGTTAGGCGACGATGCACTCATACATAAAAAAGACATCAGATTAGGACTTAATGTTCCTTTTAAAACTACTTTGCCATAAACTGTTTAGTAATATCATCATAATAAGCCAGCAGCTCATTCGATTTTCCTTTGTCATCA
>JAYUTQ010000410.1:0-3213 GCA_043755055.1 Chitinophagaceae bacterium
GGCAGGATTTTTTAATGTACTACCGCTACACCCAAAAATGGGTCGACCTTTTTGAGAAGGAACCTTTTATGATTGAGATTGAAACCACTCATTATGCAAATCGAAATGAGCCCCCAACAGGTTGTGCATCCCCTTTATATAGTGAGTGGTTTCAATCTCAATCATAAAAGGTTCCTTCTCAAAAAGGTCGACCCATTTTTGGGTGTAGCGGTAGTACATTAAAAAATCCTGCCGTATAAAAGCATACCAGCAATAACTCTGATAGAGATACAATTTCTCGTAAAAACCCTCGCAGTTTTTTACATCAAATGTCAGGTGATCATCAAAGTATTGCTGCACTGCTTCTTCGTCTTTTTTGTTTCGGGCATGCCCATTTTTAATGTACCAGCTATACAGTTGCAGTGCCAGATTGCTTAGTTGGCCAATCATCGTAAGCCGGTTAGTGGCTTCAGTTACTTCCTTACTAAGTGTATCGGCCCTGTCCTGCATACTACGGGTAATATGCAGGCTTTCTATTTTCTTTTCTAAAAAAAGTACCTGTATTAAAAAACTAACCTGATTATTGGCCTTTGTTTGTTCTTTAATCTTGTCCAAAAGTTTCAGGCTTTGAAAATAAAGGCCCTTGTTGTAGAGAATTCTGGCATAATCCAGTTGTTCATGCAGTTGTATATCCAGGTTCACTTCGCTTTTAAGGAGGCGAATACTAGCCAGTAATTCTTTGTACAAGCTAGCCTTAATATTACTTAGTTGAAGCTTGGTAATGGCCTTATTTTTCTTTAACAATTGTTCTTCGTCGTACTCATCCATACCGTCTAAAGCATCAAAAAGCTGCACAATTTTAAGATCGCCTACCGATGTATTTCGGTTTACGTACAGCTTAAAATGCCGCTTTTCACTCTTTTCGAGGCTTTTTACAAGTAAGAACAGGGCATCTGTATTTCTATTGGGCATTGTAATTTATATCTTTTAAAACCCTTTACCACAGGGCATTTCAACAGAATTTACTTCTTTTACCTTCCGTAAAACCAGTAGTATTTTGACTATACTCCAGAACAAAACACGCCTATTTTTAACGATACAACATCTATTAAACAGCTTTACCAGTCCGTAAAAATAAGTTAACACAGTTATTAATTTTTAACTCCTGTCTTTAGAAAGAAAGTGTCGCCGCAGAGGGGCACCCCTTTCTTGTCCCGATTCTTTCGGGAAGGCGACAGGGGACAAAAACGACTCTAAAATTATACAAATGGCATCCAACCAGGTCCAGATATTTGACACAACCCTCCGTGACGGCGAACAGGTGCCGGGCTGTAAACTCAATGCCCACGAAAAAATAGAATTGGCCTTGAAACTGGAAGAATTGGGCGTTGATATTATTGAGGCCGGTTTCCCCATTTCCAGCCCCGGCGATTTTAATTCCGTTACTGAAATCTCTAAATTAATAACCAATGCTACCGTAGCTGCATTGAGCCGTGCCGTTTTAAAAGACATAGAAGCTGCAGGCGAAGCCGTAAAATTTGCCAAAAAACCACGAATCCATACCGGCATCGGCACCAGCGACAGGCATATTAAAGCCAAATTCAACAGCACCCGGGAAGATATTTTACTACGAGCTGTTCAATGTGTAAAATGGGCTAAAAATTTCGTGGATGATGTAGAATTTTATGCCGAAGATGCTGGCCGTACCGATAATGATTATTTAGCACAAGTAGTAGAAGCGGTGATCAATGCCGGTGCTACCGTTATCAATGTTCCAGACACTACTGGTTACTGCCTGCCACACGAATACGGCGCCAAAATGGCCTACCTCATGAACAATGTTCCAAATATTGACAAGGCCATTTTGAGCTGCCATTGCCATAACGATTTGGGGCTTGCAACTGCTAACTCCATTGCTGGTGTAATAGCGGGTGCAAGACAAATAGAATGTACCATCAACGGCCTTGGCGAAAGGGCCGGCAACACTTCATTAGAAGAGGTGGTGATGGTGCTGCAGCAACATAAAGAATTGGGCTTATATACCAATGTAAACAGCAAACTCCTCAACCCCATGAGCCGCCTTGTTAGCGACACCATGCGTATGCCGGTGCAGCCCAATAAAGCCATTGTGGGCAGCAATGCTTTCAGCCATAGCAGCGGCATTCATCAGGATGGATTTTTGAAAGATTCTTTAACTTACGAAATTATCAATCCGGAAGAAGTGGGTGCAGGCGAAAGCAAGATTGTATTAACGGCCCGCAGCGGAAGAAGTGCACTGGCACACCGTTTCAGGCTGGTGGGTTACGAATTTACAAGAGATGAAGTAGATGTGCTTTACCAACAGTTTTTGCAGGTAGCAGATAGTAAAAAAGAAGTAGTGGAAGAAGATTTACATGAAATGGCAAAGGCCTTTCAGGCGGTGGTTTTGTAGAGACGCCATGCTGGCGTCTCCTGCTTGCAGATAAAAATCAAGGTCTGAAAAGAGCCCAATAGTAGCAATTGGTTCGGCCAAAAAAAAATAAAATGAGTGAAATAACAAACAATAACGCTGCCCTTTCTTCTTCCCCCACCGGGGGCCAGCGGGCATCATTATTCGATAAAATCTGGGATGCCCACGTAGTAACATCCATACCCGAAGGGCCTTCTGTGTTGTATATCGACAAACATTTTATACACGAAGTAACCAGCCCGCAGGCATTTAAAGGCATCGAAAACCGGGGGCTGAGAGTGTTTCGGCCCAAACAGGTGGTGGCTACTGCAGATCATAATGTGCCAACGCTGAACCAGCACCTTCCAATCAAAGATGAACTAAGCCGGACGCAGGTAGATAAACTGATAGAAAATTGCGACAACCACGATATTGAATTGTATGGATTAGGCCATCCATACCAGGGCATTGTACATGTTATAGGTCCTGAATTAGGGGTAACCCAACCTGGCTTAACGATTGTTTGTGGCGACAGCCATACCAGTACCCACGGAGCGTTTGGTGCCATTGCATTTGGCATTGGCACCAGCGAAGTGGAAATGGTTTTTGCCAGCCAATGTGTGCTGCAAACCAAGCCCAAAGTAATGCGGATTAATGTAGACGGTGAACTGCAGCCCGGCGTTTTATCGAAAGATATTGTGCTGTATATCATCTCTCTAATTTCTGCTAGCGGTGCCACTGGTTATGCTGTAGAATTTGCCGGTAGTGCCATCCGCAGCCTGAGTATGGAAGCACGGATGACCATC
>JAYUTQ010000411.1:0-3211 GCA_043755055.1 Chitinophagaceae bacterium
ATCTCGCTTTGTTTACAGAACCAACAACCCAACCCTATTCATCGTACTCACCGGTTTGTTATCCCAAAAAAGTTCAAAATCTTCCAGTCCTGCGGCTTCGTAGCTGTCTTTTACTTCCTGCAAAGTGTAGGTTTTAGCATTGTTTACCGATAACAGATTCAAAGTTTCGGCCAGCCATTTGCCTTGCTCTTCATCCACTTTTATATTGAAAGTTTCTTTGCGGCTTTCAACTGTAATAGATGCCATTTGCCAGCTATTACCCTTTTTACTTTTAGTAAAATATTCCACCACCGGTGGATGGCCAAGCCAAACCACTTTTGAGGTTGGTTTTACCGTATTCAACTCTTGCTGTTCCAGGGCATTGGCAATATAATTGGAATCTACTTTGGTCTTCGGCACTTTAAAATCAAACCAAAAGTTCAGGTGTTCTTCAAAGCCGATGCCGTTCATAAAATTGAACAGCGATTTTTTTAAGCCAAAGCTAAAATTGTCATGGTCGGCGCCGGTTGGGTCTTCGTGTACTACATCATTATTAGCAAATGTGGGCGTTCCGTTGGTGATGCTTTTCACACCAAATTTTTCAGGATTCAATCCCACAGGGCTATGGGCCGTCATGGCAAACTGATGCCAGAAACCCGACTGTAGAATACCCGCCTGAAACATTTGCCTCACCATCTCTAAAGAATCAATGGTTTCCTGTGCGGTTTGGGTAGGGAAACCATACATCAGGTAAGCATGAACCATAATGCCAGCCTCGGTAAAATGGCGGTTAACCCTTGCAACCTGAGCCACGGTTATGCCTTTCTGGATGAGTTCCAAAAGCCGGTCGCTTGCCACTTCAAGCCCGCCACTTACGGCTATGCAGCCTGCGGCTTTCAAAAGCAGGCAGAGGTCTTTGGTAAAACTTTTTTCAAAGCGAATATTGGTCCACCAACTTACCGTTAGTTTTCGTTTGATAATCTCCAAACTCAAAGCCCTCATCAGCGCCGGCGGTGCAGCTTCATCCACAAAATGGAAACCGTTTTCGCCGGTTTGGGCCATCATTTCTTCCATACGGTTGCAGAGTAAACTTGCGGCAGATGGTTCGTATAATTTTATATAGTCCAGGCTAATATCGCAGAAGGTGCATTTACCCCAATAGCAGCCATGTGCCATGGTCAATTTGTTCCAGCGGCCATCGCTCCAAAGGCGGTGCATGGGGTTTACCACTTCTATGGCAGAAATATATTCTGATAATAAAAAATCGCTGTAATCGGGTGTGCCTACTTCGCCTTGTTTATAGTCTTTGCAACTGCTGTTGTTGATGTAAGTAACGGCCTCCTCCAAAGCCTCCATGCCCTCTAAAGGAGAGTTCTGAAAACCGTGCTTCTTTTGATGAATCTCTAAATTACCGGGGTCTAAAGCCCCTCCTTCGGAGGGGTTTGGAGAGGCTGTTTGGGGAGGCTTTTTTGTAAGTAAAAAAGTCCTTTTTAATTCCTCCATTTGCTTTGTACCTTCTATAAAACCAATCAGGTTTTCAATGGGCGCTTCGCCATCATCCAGCGTAATAAAATCGAAGAATGCAAAAACCCTTGCATCGCTAAGGCCACGCAGTTCGGTATTGGCAAAACCGCCGCCCATGGCCACTTTCGTTGAAGGGTAATTTTTCTTAATCCATTGACCACAGCGTAAAGAGCTATATAAATTGCCAGGAAAAGGAACAGAAATACAAACCAGTTTTGGGTTGACATTCGCCATTTTTTCCTTCAATAATTCAATTAGAATGTCATCAATATAAGTATAAGGTTGTTGCTGGCTTAGGTATAGTTCATCGAAGCTGTTAGCAGAGCGGCCCAACCTTTCCGCATAGCGGCTAAAACCAAAATGATGGTCTACACTTTCGGTAATAAAATCGGCTAAATCTTCCAGATACATGGTAGCCAAATGTTTGGCTTTATCCTGTATACCCATACTTCCAAAAGCCCAGGCAAGATCATCGGTTTGAGCAAATCGTTTGGCCTCCGGCAAATAATTCCGTTTGCAAATAAGATGGGCCAATGTTGGTTTTTTGCCCTGCAAAAACTGGATGGCATTGTCAATAGTGTGTATGTAATCCTGTTGTAAAGCAAAAATTCTTTTTACGTTTTCACTTGTGTCTTCTGTAATAATTGCTTTAGAAAATAATGTGATAAGACCTTGTTTTGAAAACAGTTGCAGCGTTACCTCTATACCCAAATCGGCCTGAAATGAGCTGATGCCTTTGGTATTTAAAAAACCCTTGAGATAAGCCGTAGCCGGGTACGGCGTATTGAGTTGGGTAAACGGTGGTGTAATTAATAAAGCGGTGGTGCTCAAACGTAAAACTTTAGGTGGCGAAAATATTGCTTAATAGCGAAAGCAGCATTTGCAAAATAGACCTTAGAAGATTGGAACACTGATGAGACTGATGGAAACAAATTAGCACTGATTTTTTAAGGTGTGAACTTTTGCCTGTCTCTGCATCTCATGCCAAACCCATTTACCATGCTACAAATTAATATTCCTAAACCCTGCCATGAAGATTGGAACGCCATGACACCCACAAGACGTGGTGCATTCTGCAGTGCCTGTGCAAAAGACGTGGTGGATTTTACCACCATGGCAGACGATGAAGTACAAAATTACCTGCTACATAAAGCCGGTGAAAAAGTTTGCGGCAAATTCTATAACCACCAACTGCACCGCATCCGGATCAAGATTCCTGCCCATATTTTTTATACAAAAATTGCAGGCTGGAAAAAGTTTATGGCCGTGGTAATGCTGACCTTTGGCAGTATGCTATTTGGTTGCGATGTAACTACGGTCACAGCATTTACTGACGTAATTAAAACAGAAAAACCCAATTCATCCGACCAGGTATTGGGTGCGTCCAATTACTTTGTTGATGTAATGGGAAAAGTAGCCGCACCGGTTTGTGAAACTATTAAAAGTGAACCAGCCATCATTGAAACATTGGTAACCACTACCGGCATAATTGGAGTAGAGCCGCACCCAATGTTAATGGGAGTTCCTCAGTTCGAGCCTGTTTTGCCAGATTCAACCGAATCATATGAAATGGTTGGCGGCATCGAATTTGTAGATACGACGATTCTAAAAGTAAAAAAGGATTCATTGCCAAAACAAAAACCGGCAATAGATACTGTAAACTGCAATGGAGAGCATTTTTACTGAACTGTTTCGCTTACAATTTTAA
>JAYUTQ010000412.1:0-7272 GCA_043755055.1 Chitinophagaceae bacterium
CAATGTGGTAAATTAAGCAATTTGATTTTTTAAGAGCCACATCGTGGCGATATTTTGGCAGTAAATAGAGTAAATTATTAACCTAAGCCCCTTCGGGGCGACACATTTTTATTGAAAACCTGGATAAAATGTCGCCACGATGTGGCTATGACAGACCTTGTTACCTTGTCTCTACCAAAGTATCGCCTCGCTGAGGCTTAACTTAACATTGCCCGGCGGAGTTTATATCAACCACTACCCGTGAAACCCCGACTTGTTGGGCATTTTGCATGTAGTTCGCCCACACAAATCCTATATAAAAACGATACATCGTTACCGCCAATTAGGGTTTAAAATTTGCATCGGTCGTTTAAACAGCGGGGTTTCACCTAAGGGGTTCATAAAGCGGTGTTTGTAAGGTGAAAACCCCGCTGATACGGAATTCGGTTTAATAAAAAACCGTAACGAAAGGGTTACGGTTTTTTAATTAAATGTAAAAGTTTGTTCTACTATCTATTAGTGTAAAGAGATATGGTTGCTGTTCTACCTACAACTCTGGGATTACCACGGGTAAACACGGTGTAAGATCGAAGTTGTGTAGGCGTAAACGCTAAAAATAAATTGGTGCTGGTATAAGGGTTGGCTCCGACGCCTCGTCTCTGTATATCGAGTGTGTCTGTTGTAGATGGAACTTTTAAATCAATAAAAGGCGACACCGATTTATAAACCACATCAGAAAAAATAACCTTGCCTTCTCTACGGCTAAATATGTTGATTGTATCCCTCACATTTGGCACAAAATTTCCAAACCGTATCCGGTAGGTTCCCGGTGCAGGATCAGTTTTATAATCATCATTAACTACCACCAAATCTGCATTGGCTAAACTATCTGTAAAAAAGAAAGAGTAGTATTTGCCTGCATCAAGCTTTACACTTTTGGTAACTATCGTATCTCCGGCTACAGGTCTTGGCAAGCCAGCCACCTGTTTTGCCCAAACCATTCTAAAAGTAAAAGTACCGGCAGGGTTTAGGCTATACGGAGTAGGACCAGGCCATACACCGGCGTAACTGTTTGGATTACCATTTAATTTAAAAGTATCTCTGTATAAATAGGCATGCTGCCCTGCTGTAAGTGCCGGACTCGTGGTGGTAAAACTTGGCAAAAGCCATGCATAGGTGTTTATAAGTTTAATATTAGCACTGGTAGTTGGGTCGTTTGGAACCCATTTAACAAGTTCATTTATTTTATTTTTTTCGCAGGCTACCAATACCAAACCCATAGCGGCTGTACAAAAAATAATTAAAGATTTTATTTTCATGAAAATCGTTTTAAAGGTTAAGGTTTTTGAAACCAAACTTCTAATGTATGGTAGTTAATATCAATACCGGTAGGGGGCATGCCACCATTAATTTTTCTTAGCGACTCTACGTTCCACAAGTATTCGCTGTTATAGCGTGGCCTTACCCTGTTACTAAATTTCGCACCGTTATCAGGATAGTAATTGGTTAATGCAAAACCTTTGTACACATTTACAGTATCCCAATTATGCCGCCGCATATCGGTGTAGGTTTCTTCCCAGCCATGGCCCCATAATGCCACATATTTTTGGCTCATAATGTTCTGTAGTGTAAGCCCGTCCGACGATGGCGGAACTATATTCGGGTTATCAATAAACGACTGCCTGGCCACCGGTGTAATGGGGACATAACCTGTAAAATTATTAATGAGCATATCAAAAGAACCGTTGACACCATTTTTATAGGCCTGCAAAGCGGTTGCTTTATCACCCTTTTTAAATGCAGCCTCGCTTTTAAGAAACTGTAATTCGGTATAGGTAAGTACCGGGGTGCGGCTGGCATTTTTAAAATAGGTTCTGGCATTTGCATCGGTAGTAGGGGCAGCTGTAGGGGCAGGTACTGCAGATGTTGGCATTACTCCCCATAGGTTGGGCATACGCTGTGCGAACGGTAGTGATGTGCTTTCACCACTACTAGGCACTACACCCCTCACTACTCCATCAATACTTGCTAAAAACATGTAGGCTAATCGTGGATCTACCACGTTACCATTAAACTTGCCCCTTAAATAATCAATCATTAACTGGCCAGGCCTGAATGTTCCCATGTTTGCGCGGAAGGGAGCAAAGAAATTAAGTCTGTCGGAAAAAAGTGTAGCGGCATCGTAACTGATCATGCAATCTTCAGATGCGTTTGCAAGAGATAGGTCAACATACTTAATTACACTATCTGCCTTGTAAGTAGCTTTATTATAGTACCGGTGAAAAAGCCTTGCCTTATTGCCGTAATTAAATTTCTTCCACTGAGAAAGGTTTCCTTTTAAAAAGTAGAAATCGGGGGTAGCAAGTCTGCCGGCAGCAGCAGGGTCGGCAAGGGCTTTATCCAAAAAATAATTGGCAGAATCCATCAATTTGAAACAATGTTCATAAACCTGGTCCTGAGTTTCGTAATCGAACGTTAACCTTGAAGCATCAAAAGCTTGTTTTAATATTACATCACCATGGTAATCGGCCAGAAGCATCCAACTCCATGCAAACATGGCATAGTAACTTCCACTCAACTCAGGCTTTCCCTGAGCGTTTGCATCGCGGATACCGTTGATAAGATTCTGTCCAAGGTTCCAATAATGGGTGCGCCATTTTTCACCACCTGCATCGCTGCCCGGCACATAACCGTGCCTGTCCCAGCTATCAAAACTTCCCACCCTACCCCAATAACCTGTAAAGGCTCCGGTCATCCTCGCATCGAAATTAACGCCTCTGGCCATATTGGCTATCATTGGCGGCATTACGGCTTCGGGTACAACGACAGTGGGGTTATTAGGATTGATATAAACTTCTTCAACAAATTTTTTACAGCCCCCAAGCAGCAAAGCGGCGCCAAACAGTGGCAGGAGATATTTATTTTTCATGGTTAAAATAGTATTTACGTAATAAAATAGTGCAAGCTTATTTCGTGCTCACTTCACGAAACTTTATGGATGCTCCAAAGTTAAAACCAAGTGGGTTTGGCTGTGTGCCATAATCGATTCCGAATCCACCTACTCCCCTTGTACTTGGTGTGGTACCATTACTCATTGGGTTAAGGCCACTGTAATTGGTAATTACAAATGCATCGGTAACGGTTAAAAAGAAGCTAAGGCTGCTGAACAGTTTGTTCTTATCCATCATACGCTTGGGCATCATATACCGCACTGTAATATCCCTTAGCCAAAGCCACCTGATATCCTTTTCGATGTAATCGATGGCAAATGTGCGGCCGGCGTAGTAATCACTCTGAAAATAAGGCACTATTTGCATCGTGTTGCGGGTAGGGTTGGCCGTATTTTCCAATCCATCTCTCAATACGCCGGGAACAATTCTTGAGTTTTCCCTATCCAATGTGCGTTTGCTAAGGCCACGCTGTACCATCCATATTTCATTACCATTCATTATATCACCTCCGTGCCTGTAATCAAGCAGGAAGCTGAAGGAAAAATTACCCAAAGAAAAACGGTTGTTCCAGCCCACAGTAAACTTAGGATTTCTGTTGGCTATTACCTGGTAGTTGGGGTTTTGCAACGGATAGCCGGTACCCGGGTCTATCATAATATCTCCGGCATTGTTACGCAAGTAATTTAGACCTGTAATAGACGTGGTTGGGCCACCTTTTACCAATCCATTTCTGTAATCAGCAAGCCATGTATCGCTATTATAAAATTCCGGCAGGTTGGCAGGTAAGTCGGTTACTTCATTCCAGTTACGGGCAAAATTGAATGAGCTGTTCCATGTAAATTTCTTGGTTTTTACTGGCATAAACTTTAGCATTACTTCTACACCCTGATTGTGTACCGAAGCCACATTCAGCGTACTTAAAATAAAACCTGTTCCATAAGATAGTCTCACACCTTCTACAAGTACACCCTGATTTTTTGTATCATAATAGGCCACATCCAAACCTACCTTGTCTTTGTATAGACTTATTTCGGTACCTACTTCGTAGGTCTTTTGCCTTTCGGGCCGTAGTGCAGGGCTATTGTTTGTAAATCCATAACTCGCTCCAAATCCGCTTGAAAGCTGGTTTTGATAAACAGACTGATCGGAGTAAGATGAAATATCTTTGGCAGTTTCAGCATAGGAACCTCTTAGTTTAAATAAAGAAAGCACTTTAGAGCCTTTCGCAAAAAGGTCGCTCAATATTAAACTGGTGCTAAACGATGGATAAAAGAATCGGTTGTTTTGTGGGTTTAACGTGGATGTGATATCCATCCGACCTGTGGCATTGATGTACCAAACATCTTTTATGTTAAGACCTACGTCATAAAAAGTACCGGATAATCTTTTGTGCCGGATGGTATCCCGGGCTGCATCTCTGCTATTAACCCTATAGCGGCTGGTTGTATTCCAGTCAAAACTAAAAAAGCCTTTAGAAATAATTGAATCACTCCGAACACTCCAAACATTACTCTTAAGGTCATCCAGCGATTGGCCTACCCTGAAAGTTGATTTTAACCACCTACCAAAATCCTTTTTAACTGTCGCTATCAGGGTTCCACTATAGCCACGGTAGTCTACCCTGTAGTGCTCAAAATAGCCATCGCTTACAAAGTTGGAGGTTGTTCTGAACCTGTCAATCATTACATCGCCATTTTGATTGTAAGCATCTACCTGAAAATTAGCAGCAAGGTTAAGCCAGGCAAAAGGTGCATAGTTCGCCTTTATGTTATAGATATAACGGTCTGTAACATCTTCATTACGATTGTTTTTACTTTCGTACAAAGGGTTATTTATTTGTGCAGTACCACCATCTTCGAAAGCGTCTCTTTGGTTACCGTTGGCGTCCAGGTAATTTCTTATATCGTCATCTTGTGGCCACAGCATCAACAATTGCAAATAGCCACCCGCACCACGTGCAGCCTTTCTATTTTTATTATGGGTGAAGCTAAAAATATTATCTACCGTAAGATTTCTTGTTAATTTATGCGAAGCGCTGATCCTTGCAGAAGTATTAGTGTAATAAGTATTTGGAATTACTCCGTACTGCTCTCTCCAGCTTACATTACCCCGATAAACACCTTTTGCCCCACCCTTTCCACCTTCAAAACTCAGGTTATGTTTTTGGCTAAAGCCGGTGCGAAAAAAATTGTGGATATTATCGTACAGTTTTGCACTGTCTGAAAATTTAGGGCCCAATGCTGAGGTTGAATTATTATTCAATGCACCATTGGTTCCATTATTATAAACCTGCTGAATTTCAGGAAATCTATAATTGATTTCGGCTCTGAAACTATTGTCGTAACTTAATTTTAGCTTGCCAACCTTTCCTTTTTTTGTTGTGATAACAATGGCACCACTACCTGCTTCTATACCATATAAGGCGGTCGCTTCCGGTCCTTTTAACACGTTTACACTTTCAATATCGTCGGGATTTATATCGGCAGCCCTGTTGCTGTAATCATTATCCCTGTTCGGCCTGTCGCTTGATAAAAGGCCCTGGCTAAAGGTGCTGTTATTAATAGGTAAGCCATCTACTACTATAAGTGGTTGGTTGTTTCCGCTCAATGAATTGAAACCACGTAAAACAATTTGGGTAGATGCACCCGGTGCACCGCTAGTGCTTGTTACCGTGGCGCCTGCTACACGACCCTGTAATGAATTTAAAAAGTTTTCCCTTTGGGTTTCGGCTATTTCCTCACCTTTTACTTCCTGGGTTGCATAACCTAGTGAACGCTTTTCTTTACGAATACCGAAGGCGGTTACCACAACATCATTTAATTTTGATTCGTCGGCAAGTATGGTTGTGTTGTATATATCTGCAGCGCCAACTTTTATCTCCTTTCGCAGGTAGCCTATATAGGTAACAACCAGCACATCTCCTGGTTTCGCTTTAATACTAAAATTACCATTATTATCGGTTGTGGTTTTTTTGTTGGTAGAGGCGTTCGAAATAGTAACGCCAACCATCGTTGAATTTTCTTTAAAGTCTATAATTTTTCCGCTTACAGTTTTTTCTTGTGCAAATGCTTGTGCCGATAACACGAAAGAAAATAATGCAAAAAGAAGTTTTAAATACTTCGTCATGTGCAGTAGTTTTTGGGTTTATTAATATTTAAGCTTGACAATTAAATTACATCGTTTGCTGCCTGAACTTTTAACATTTAACTAAAGTCGGAAAGTAAAGGTTAAAATAATTTCCTGCAAAAAAACGCAAACAGGATTATAACTATCAAATGCAAATTTGCTATCGCAATGTTAAAAAGAAATTAAGAAGATGCCAACATTTATTTGCCACCAAATAAATAAACATTGAATAAAACGCAGAAACGGGCAAAAATTTGCAAAAAATAGGAATTCGAACTAATGAAAAATCTTTTATAAAACGGTCAATCCTTTAACAGCATATGCTTGTAGCGCCGGATCCTCAGCATCTAACTCAGTTATTAAAATATCTACATCTTCTATGGGGCATACTTTTAAACGCTGTACCGAATTAAGCTTTTCGGCAATGGCTAGCGATACCACTTTTTGTGAGGCTCTTATCATGGCCTTTTTAACTTCAATTACTTCCCACTCCAGGTCTGTAATACCCTCATGGGCATCAATACTATTGGTTCCTAAAAAACATAAATCGGCCTTTATTTCACTCAATCGTTGCACAACTTCGGCACCCACAGCCAATTGGGCACTTTTTAATAATTTATTGCCAATAAATATTACTTCACTGCCGGGGTGATTCATTAGTTCTAAAGCAATGGGTACGCTAACGGTAATAAATGTAGCGTTGAGTTTTGGCGGCAGTGCCTTAATTAATTCGCGGATGGTGGTACCACCGGAAAGCAGTACAAACATGCCATCTGTAATAAGTCCGGCAGCCTTTTGTGCGATGCTCTTTTTTTCGGGCAAAGAATATATCTGGTTATTTTGCAGGGTAAAATGGAACGAGTTAGACAATGCCCCGCCGTGTACTTTCAGGAGGTTACCCTCTTCCGAAAGTTCCTGCAGATCTCTACGAACGGTATCTTCTGAAACATTTAATTGAACGCTTAAATCGGAGGACAACACTTTGTTGTGGATGTTAAGCTGTTGAATGATAAAGGCTTGCCTTTCTTTTTTAAGCATCGATGCTGTTTATTTTGTCTGCGGATAAAAATAGGGATTATACTGATTTGTGCAAGTGGGGAATGTGGATAAGCTGCAAGACAATCAGTTGTTTATCAATTGAAATTGGTAAATGGTTTCTTTTATAGGATTAGGTTTTTTGAACGCATTCCTATAGAAACACGTTTATAATCGATGT
>JAYUTQ010000413.1:0-3199 GCA_043755055.1 Chitinophagaceae bacterium
TTTGAACTTTATTGAAATTACAATCATGCCCACACTTAGCATGTTCTTTGGATTGATAATTCGTATGTACTACGCCCCTAAAGAACACAATCCTCCACATGTGCATGTTTATTATCAGGATTTTCTGCTACAGTTCATATAGAAGATTGTATTGTATTGGAAGGTAATTTGCCTAATAAGCAATTAAGACTTGTTGTAGCGTGGATTGAGATTCATAAAGAAGAATTGATGGCTAATTGGGTATTATGCCAAAATGGAGAAGTCCCTTTTTCTATTGACCCATTAAAATGAATACCATGCATTTTGCTGTAAAATCTGTTGTTCCTAAAAGCGACTTTCTGCTTCATCTCACATTTATGAATAATGAGGAAAAGCTATTCGACATGAAGCCATATTTAAACACAGGAATTTTTAAAGAGTTAACGGACGTTTCTGTTTTTAATACTGTTAGGGTAAATTTTGACACTATAGAATGGGCTAATAAGGCAGACATAGACCCAGAAACATTGTATGAAGATGGCGTTAATTTTTAAATAGGGAAATGCTGTTTTTACAAATAACCAACCAATAAACTATATTGCAACCCAATTATAACCAACCATGGCAGACATAAAACTAACCAAACCCACCGCTACCAAAGTAGAAACGCCGAAGCTGAAAGCCGATAACAGCCCTATGTTTAGCAAAGGCAACTATTTGTTAATGGCAGCCGGTGCCGTTATTATTATTATAGGTATGATGATTATGGCTGTGGCAAAAGCAACGATCCTAAGGTGTTTGATTACAATCAGGTGTACAGTACAACCCGCATCACCATTGCTCCAATTCTGATTATACTGGGTATTTTGGTAGAAGTGTATGCTATTTTTAAAAAATCTCCTTCCGCCGAATAACAAGCGGTGATAACTACATACGCATTCAAAGCGTTCCTTCGTAAATCGGAGGAACGCTTTTTTGTTTGGGCCTATACCTTTACTTTCGAATCCATCTAAAACAATTCAATAGCATGGATCTTTTTCAAAGCATCATTCTTGGCATTATAGAGGGGTTAACCGAGTTTTTACCAATAAGCAGTACGGCCCACATGAAGTTTGCCAACCCATTATTGGGCGTGGATGGACAGGATCCATTTACCGAAATGTTTGAAGTGGTAATACAACTGGCAGCCATACTAGCCGTGGTAATACTGTACTATAAAAAGTTCTTCGATTTTAAACGGATCGGTTTTTACCTAAAACTGCTGATAGCCGTAATACCCGCACTGGTAGTGGGGGCTTTGTTAAAAAAGTATATAGATGGAGCATTGGGCAACCTCACTTTTATAGCCTGCGTTATGATTGGTGGTGGAATTATCTTATTGTTTGTAGATAAATTTTTCAACAAACAAACGGTGGTAGCCGAAGAGCAGATTACCAATAAAACAGCTTTTACCATTGGTTGCTTTCAGGTACTGAGTATTGTTTTTCCGGGCCTTAGCCGCAGTGCTGCTACTATTATTGGCGGTATGAGCCAGAAACTTACAAGAAGCGTAGCCGCTGAGTTTTCGTTTTTTCTGGCTGTGCCCACCATGGCTGCAGCTAGTGCCAAAAGCCTGCTTGATGTGTACCAGGATCATCCCGAAGTGCTAAATACCGATGGGTTAACGACGTTGCTTGTAGGCGGTGCCGTATCATTTATTGTAGCACTAGTTGCCATAAAATTCTTTATTGGGTTTTTAAAAAAATATGGCTTTAAAGTATGGGGCATTTACCGCATCATAGTTGGTGGCGTAATGCTTGCTTTGTTACTTACAGGAGTTATAAAATAATGTGCATTGGGTCATCGATGTGTATCGTTTATATCCATCTTTTTTAAAATTGTAATTCAATATTTCAATTTTGTAAATAAAAGAAGAGTTAAGTGCTGTACCTTTTACCTTTCATTTATTAACCCCACAAACAAAACGCTATCTATGAAACCTGCTTTTAAATTAATGTTGCTGCTGCCATTGGTGGCATTGCTTGCAACTTCCTGTAATAATTTTGGTAAAAAAGTAAGTGTTGCCGGCACCAAAGGCGAAGTGTATTACAAAGGCGATGGCGTTACCGAAAGCGATGCCAAAACTTTGGGTACTTATCTTAAAGACGACCTGGAATATTTTAATGACAGTACTGTAAGCAGTGTGCAACTTTTAAAAGCCGCAAGTGGCGGGTACGACGTACGGTTTGTGGTAGATGAAAAAAAGCTGAAAACCATAGAAAACAGCGATGCCATATTCGAATCTTTTGGCTCGGCTATGAGCATCGATTTGTATAAAAACCAGCCGGTAAATATTTTTCTTTCGGATAAAAACATGAAAGACATCAAATCGTTGCCCTTTAATAAAAAGGCTGCAGAAGAAATGATGGCCAAAATAGAAGCAGATAAAAATCCACAAACTTCTGCCAACCCTTTAGAAGGTTATGATAGTCAGGTGGCCGATGGTGTTACTTTTTTCTGGAAAGATCCGGTATCGGATACCGATGCCGAAACAATAGGAAGGGCAATAATTAAAACAGGCGCATTTACAGGTGGCGATTCCAAAACTGTAAATATTATTATGGAAAAAACTGCCGATCGCTATCTGGTAAAGTTCCCCGTAGCAGCGGGTTTCAGAACAGATGCCGCTTACCTTGCTTCAATAGAAACCGTGGCCAAACAAATTAAAGATGCGGCATTTGCCAATAGCCCTTACTCATTTGTTATGACAGATGAAATGCTGAACCCTGTTCAATCGTGGGATTATTAGGAAACAAATGGAACCGGATCTCCGGAAAGGTTACCCGGCTTGTGAAACATGGAAAAAAGTAGTACCCCGTAATTTTATTTATCTCTTCCAAAGTAATAATAGAAACCATATTTAACGTTAGTAAAGGCTGGCTTTGGGTACCACCCGTACATTTGCTACCATGCGGATAGCCATTAACACCCGTTGCCTTATTGCCGATCAGCTGGAAGGCTACGGTAATTTTACCGCCGAAACCATGCGGCGTATTACCCAACAGCACCCCGAACACCAATTCTTTTTTTTGTTCGACAGGCCGTACGATGCCCAATATATTTTTGGAAACAACATAACCCCGATTGTAATAGGCCCGCCGGCACGCCATGCCGTTTTGTTTAAATGGTGGTACGATGTAAGGGTGCCTGCCGTGCTGCGAAAAATTAAGGCTGATGTTTT
>JAYUTQ010000414.1:0-3197 GCA_043755055.1 Chitinophagaceae bacterium
CAAGTTTACAAGCTGGGCTATCCATATGATTATGTTGGTACTATTTAGTACTGTAGCGGGTTTGGCCATGAAAGAATGGGCATCCTGTAATAAAAAAACAATCAATGTTTTGGTGCTGGCTTTATTGCTTTTATTGATGGCTGTTCTTGTATTATCTTACGGTAATTATTTAGGCAGCGAAGCCTGACTATAATATACTGCCATTGAAACCCAAATATTTTAATACAACTATGCCGAAGCAAAACCGCCCTATTTTTATAATTGGAGCTGGCGGAATTGTTACAGATGCACATTTACCGGCATATAAAATTGCAGGTTTTACCGTAGCCGGTATTTATGATGTAGACTTAACTAAAGCCAAAGCAGTAGGAGCATCATTTAATATTCCTAATGTTTTTTCATCCATTATCGAAATGCTGAAAAAGGCTCCTGATAATGTGGTTTTCGATGTTGCAGTTCCCGGTTCTGCCATTGCTGGTATTCTGGAACAATTACCCGAACAAGCGACTGTTTTATTACAAAAGCCAATGGGTGAAAATCTTGTAGAAGCTGAAAATATTTTACTGATATCAAGAGAACGTAAACAACTGGCAGCTGTAAACTTTCAGCTACGCTACGCACCATTTATAAACCATGCAAGGCAGCTAATAGGGCAGGGGCTAGTTGGAAAAATTTGCAGTATTGATGTGCAGGTAAATGTGTACACACCCTGGCATTTGTGGCAATTTTTGTATGGCCTTCCACGGGTTGAAATACTATACCACAGCATTCACTATATCGATTTAATTCGTACTTTCTTCGGTAATCCAAAATCAGTTTTTGCTAAAACCACCAAGCATCCTGCCATGAAGGAACTGGCTTCAGTAAAATCGAATATTATTATGGATTATGGTGATTGGGTAAGTGCCAATATCACCACCAATCATTGCCATAATTTTGGAATAAAACATCAGGATGCATTTATAAAAATTGAAGGTACAATGGGAGCTATAAAAATGCGGTTGGGGTTGTTGATGGACTATCCTACAGGAAAGCCTGATATTTTTGAATTTAACAGGTTAGAAGCAGGTAAAGAATCTCAATGGAAAACTGTAGAGATTGAGGGCAGTTGGTTTCCTCATGCTTTTATAGGCTCTATGGCACAGGTTATGCTTGCGGCAGAAGGCACAATTGCAAAGCCAGACAATACTGTGGAAGATTGCATTTATACAATGGCTTGTGTAGAAGCGGCTTATGAATCAAGTGAAAGTGGAGGCGTAAAATTGAAAGAAAAAATTTAGGGCGTTCCCTGCGGGTCGGGCTTTTCGCTCCAAGTCCGCCGCCGCATATAGTCACCAAAGCTGCGCAAATGTTATAGTCATTGGCGGCGTTACGGGCTTTCCGCTGCAATCCCTAACGCTACTACTTTAAGGTATTCTTTCTTTAAATTACCACCACAATTGAAATTACTTCAATGCTTTATTTTACCCATAATATTTTTAATCTAGAATAGACAATTGACTTACTGACAGATGACCAATAGTAGCTTCATAAAAATATAGAAAGGTGCAATGATGGATGATATTCCTATTTCTATTTAGATTGCGGTAACAATTGCTGTACTATTATGGAAACAACTAAAAGTGGTGGATCTCACAAAAATATATGGCATGGCCTCGGCAGGCAAAGGATAGAAATTCCCAAGCCTATCTTAAAATCACGAATCTATAATAATCAGTGGCTTAAGCAATTGTACATCTGTAGTTTGGGTTATTATCCTAAAGCAGTGGGGCATTACACCTACCGTAAAAAAGGACTGCCTGAGAATTTTTTGTTTTACTGTGTAGATGGTAGCGGCTGGTATAAAATTGGCGATAAGCTGTATGAAGTTCATGCCAATGAGTTTTTTATTTTACCCAATAATACCGAACATACTTATGGCAGCGACGAGCATGACCCATGGAGCATTTATTGGGTTCATTTTGGCGGTGACATGCTTACTTTTTTTAACGGCATGAATGCAGTAAAAGAACACCTGCGGCCGATGAGCATTAAAAATAACAGCGAAGTATTTTCTTTATTTACCAAAATTTACAAAACCCTGCAAAAAGGGTACAGCACAGATAACCTCATTTTTGCCAATATGTGCCTGTCGCATTTTCTTACCTTATTCATTTATAATTCTAAACACACGGTTGAAATTATTTCGGATAAGAACGATTGTGTGGATAGTGCCATTGCTTACATGCAGCAGCATATAGATGGCAATATTTCGCTGGACGAATTGAGTAAGGTGAACAATTATTCTACCAGCAGGTTTTCTAATCTCTTTAAACAAAAAACAGGCTATGCACCAATCGATTATTTTATACAGATGAAAATGCAAAAAGCCTGTCAGCACCTGGATTTCAGCGATAAATCCATCAAAAGTATTGCCTACACTTTGGGCTTTGATGATCCGTATTATTTCTCCAGAAGATTTAGAAAAGTGATAGGCATGTCGCCTATAAAGTACAGGGCTATCAAGAAAGATTAGTTTAATGGTCATTTGTCATTGGGTCATCGGTCATTCAATGGCTGCGCACTATGCCTGATACTTCTGCCGTTTATCCGTTACATTACGGCCACAAAATATTTACATGAAAAGAATCATTATTAGCATAACCCTTTTGGCCGGATTGGCTGCAGGCCTCAATAGTTGTAAACCAGAAGCTGTTGATCTTCAATTTAACCCTGCGGTTGGTAGCAAATACCGCATTGAGATGACTACAGATCAAAATATAGAACAGGAAATGATGGGTCAAAAAATGGAGGTTAAAAACCTTTCGGATTACGCAATGCTTTACGAAATAGATAAAGCTGACGGAGAAAATAAGGTGATGAAAATGACTTTTGAGCGTATGAAAAGCGTACAGAAAGCGATGGGCAAAGAGATGGTGATGGATTCTGACAACATTGATACTACCGATCCGGGTTCTAAAATAATTGGTGCAGTTAAGGGTGCTACTTTTGAAATGGTGATTACAAAAAAAGGCGAAGTAAAAACTATTAATGGCATGGATGCTCTAATGCAGAAAATGATTAATAGTGCCGGTGAAGATTTGCCAGATGAAGTAAAGGCACAAATGGCAGAAGGCATAAAGGCCATGATGAATGATGATATGCTTAAAGGACTTGCGGAACAATCATTTAAAATTTTTCCGGACAAGGCTGTAAAA
>JAYUTQ010000415.1:0-7242 GCA_043755055.1 Chitinophagaceae bacterium
TTGCTCAAAAGATTATTATAGGTGACTGGAAATTATTTGCTCACAAAAACTTTTTAAAAGTTAGTTTATGTCATTTAAAGAATTTAAAGCAATGCTAATTAAAGCTGCAGAAGATAATAGATTGATGACACCTAAGCATGACCCTAAAAATTTAGGCACATTATTTTCATCATACAGAACTGTAATTTCACATGAACTATCAGCCGACTTACTTAGGTTTATAAACTCAGATAATTATAGCATGACTGAATATGTAAATTTGAGTTATCCAAAATCGCCATTGTATCTAGTAATAAAACCAGAACCAAATAAAGGATTTGATATTCCATCCTCAGGAGTTACAGCATATTCACCCTTTGCAACATCAGCTCTTGATAGACTTATTGTAGTATCGGGACAATTGAATGGCCTTCATATGTTTGGGGAGAGTAGTTCTGTCATTGAGTTGAAAGTGTCTAATGGTGAATTAGTGCAAAAAAGGGAAGACTTAAAAATTTAGTAAGGTGTATTGTTAGTATTTACAAGTATTTTTTATCACTACATAAAATAAATTCCATGTTTTCCATTTTCAAAAAAAGAAAGGAACCATTATATCAATGTCTAGGAGTAAGAATGAGGACTGAAGGTAATTTGCAAGAGGATATGGAATCTTGTTTCCAAGTTTATAAAAGTAAATTGTCGAAGAAGTTTTATACCAGAGCAGAAATAGATCACATCTCGCAAGTTTTTGCATTTGATGTTAATGAATATTATGTTTTCGAGGAGGTTGATTTAAATGCGGCTGGAAGCGGCTTTTTATCAGGTCTTGAAATCATTGTGATGTATAGATGGTTGGGGAGTAAATTAATTTCTGAAGAAGAAATAGAAATTCAATTTACCGTGCATCTTAGCAAAGATTCGTTTTATTTACGGACTGAAATTGAAGAAGTTTCAGAAAAGATTGGCTGTGATGTATTTGGTAGAAATCATTTTTACTCTTACATAATTCATACTTATAAAAATAATAAACAAGAAGTATTGTACAGATGCATTGTTGAGCCCGAAAAGCCTTATGATCCCGATAAGGAGGATAATTAAAACATTTTCCGCTGCAATGGTTCGTGTCCTCACCAACCATTCTGCATACTCGGTTACAATTACATTTTTATCGGAGCGGAATATGGTTCGTGTCCCCAAGAACCGCAATTGCGGCGGCTGTTACTAATGCATTTTATCGGAGCGGAGTATGGTTCGTGGAGACACGAACCATGGCGGTTGAAAGTCATTAGCGTAATACCTCCAAAATTGCCTCCAAGTAGGCGCGGGAATGCCGAAAAATTAGGCGCTTGACTCTGTCAAGTGCCTAAGCGTTACTTTTTCCTGCCCACTTTTGTGTTCCAAATAAGAAGCAGGGTTATTGCATATTATACAGACCGTTGTCGGGTGTTATCACCCAAAACTTCCACACCCCCATACTCCGTACAGATCAATGTTGGTTTTCTAACATATTGGCAAGCCTAAAAAAAGTGGCCGTTTTGTTTGGGTGTGGAAAGCCGTTGGCGATAACACCCGAACGGCAGCGTGGGTGATGCCAGGGCGAACACCAAATACTGATAGGGAACAGCAGCAAAGACGAACGAACAATTATTGAAAGCAGCAATCACACAGACATAATTGCTTACCACAGAACCTTGTTTTTATTTTCATCAATCATAAAATCCAAATAATCGTGAATCAAAGAGTATTGCTAACAATTGTTTTAGTCGCCTGTACCATTTTGTCATTTGCCCAGGTTCAAAGAATTCCACTAAACCTGGCGCCGAATCAGTCTTTTACTTTAGTAAAGGCATCAAAAAAGGGAGAGCAGTTTAACTTTATTGGCAGAATTACTACCCGGCAAACGGATGGCAGGAGCGACTCCTTAGTGGAAGTTACCACCGGCGCCGATTTACCGTAACAGACCTTGCCGCCGTGGTTCGTGTCCCCACGAACCGCATTTGCGGCGGCCTGGTCACTAAAGCTTTTTATCGGAGCGGAGTGTGGTTCGTGAGGACACGAACCAAAGCAACTAGTATGGTTCGTGAGGACACGAACCAAGGCAGCTAGTTTGGTTCGTGGGGACACGAACTATGGTGGTTGAAAGTCATTTGCGTAATACACCCAAATTTGCCCCCTTAATCTGGCAACTAAAATTTGAAATACCGTAATCTTGCACCTTTCTAAATACTACTTTAAATCCTTTAGGCGTTAAAGGATGCTATATATTATGACGACAACTAAAAAAATTCTTACCGTGGTTGGTGCAAGGCCACAGTTTGTAAAGGCGGCTGCCTTATCAAGGGAGTTGCTAAAACATCCGGAACTGGAAGAGAAAATTATACATACCGGTCAGCACTTTGATGATAGTATGAGCAAGGTTTTTTTTGAAGAGATGGATATTCCAGAGCCGCATTTCAGGTTTAACATTAACAGCATGACCCATGGCGCTATGACGGGCACCATGCTGATAGAAATAGAAAAAGTACTAATAGCCGAAAACCCTGATCTGGTGCTGCTTTACGGCGATACCAACTCCACCCTTGCAGGTGTTTTGGCGGCACGAAAACTCAATTTTAAAATAGCCCACGTAGAGTCCGGCCTTCGCTTTTTCGATAATACCATTCCCGAAGAAGTGAATAGGCTGGTTGCTGACAGGCTCAGCGATATTTTGTTTTGCCCCACCCAAACGGCTGTAGATAATTTGGTAAAAGAAGGCTACGAACAATACGGTATAGACATCGTACGTACCGGCGACATTATGTGCGATACGGTTTTTTATTACCGCCAAAAAATGCGGCAGCAAACCTTCCCAGAGCTGGAAGCGATGATTGGCAACGAACCGTTTGTACTACTTACCTGCCACCGGGATAACAGCACCAAGGAAGAAAATTTGCCTAAAGTGGTGAATGCCATTAATAAAATAGCCGCAACTACAAAGGTTGTTTTCCCCGTTCATCCACGTACCAAAAAGAAACTGGCAGAGTGGAACCTGAAGCTGAACGACAATGTAATACTGATAGAACCGCAGGGCTATTTTTCTATGCTGTACCTGCTGGATAAATGCCAAACCGTAGTATCCGACAGCGGCGGTCTGCAAAAAGAAGCTTACCTGATGGGTAAAAAATGCTTGTTCCTGCATCCCTTTACGCCCTGGGTGGAGTTGGTAGAAAACGGTTTTGTAACCTGCACATCTCTGGATGAAGCAGAAATATGGAACCAATACCAGGCCATGTTGCTGGTAAATCCCGATTTTTCGATTCAGCTATATGGCGATGGCACTTCGGCCAAAACCATCACCGATTATATTTGCACATATTTAAACCTCACCCCGAATGTTTAATGGAATATCAAAGTGCCTGGTATTGGCCCCACACACCGACGATGGCGAACTGGGAGCCGGTGGCACCATTGTGAAATTATTGGAGCAAAATGTAGAAGTACATTACGCAGCATTCAGCACCGGCGAAGAAAGCCTTGCCGAAATAGGCCTGCCCATAGACCAGACAAGAACAGAGGTAAAAAATGCAACGCTCAAATTGGGTATACCTGCCGAAAACCTGCACATATTTAACCATCCGGTACGTAAACTCAATTATGTACGGCAGGAAATTCTGGATATTATGGTGCGGCTTAAAAAAGAAATAGCACCCGACCTTGTATTGATGCCCTGCTTAAGGGATATTCATCAGGACCATACCACAATAGCTACCGAAGGCCTAAGGGCTTTTAAGCAAACCACTATGCTAGGCTACGAATTGATTTGGAATAACCTGCAGTTTAATACCCAATGCTTTATGAAGCTGGAAGCCCACCACGTAGAAAAGAAACTGGAAGCCTGTATAGAGTACGAATCGCAAAAATTTAGAGGGTATATGAATCGGGAATTTATTTTTGCCCTTGCCCGTACAAGAGGTGTACAAATAGGCTCGGCATACGCCGAAGCTTTTGAAGTGGTGCGATGGGTTATGTAGGAATTAAGTTTCAGGTTTTAAGGTTCAGAGTTCAAGGTTTTGGGTTTAGGGTTCAAAGGGTTGATCTCACCAACCTTCCTTATAAATCATAAATCATAAATCATAAATCATAAATCATTTCCTTGCCTACAATTACCGATTTAAAAAACGTTGTAAATCCGTTGCAATTCATTGGCAACGAAGCCGCCACGTTTTATTCAGTCGTTCCTTTTGATATTAAAAATACAGATGCTGAAGTGCTGATGTGGGTGGGTGCAGCCAAAAATAATTTACTCAATCAGCTACAAGCGGGTACTGTTTTGTGCGAAGCCACAGCAGAACTTCCTGTAAATGAACACATCAATTTGGTTGTTGTATCTAATGCAAGGGCAGCTTTCCGGCAGGTGCTGGAGGCTTTTTACAAAAAACAGGCACCCGTTGGCATTCACTCAACAGCTATTGTTCACCGCAGTATTGTATTGAGTGATGATTGCTATGTGGGTGCGTATGCAATAATAGAAGAAGGATGTATTATTGGAAAAAACGTGAGCATAGGCCACCACACAGTTATAAGTAGCGGTACGGTTATTGAAGATGGCACCATCATTGGTACGCATTGCAACATTGGTAGCGATGGTTTTGGTTACGAGAAAGATGCGGCAGGCCATTACATGCAAATACCACATATCGGTTATGTCTACATTAGAAACCATGTGGACATAGGCAACCATGTATGTATAGACAAAGGCACACTTGGTGCCACAACAATAGGTTCGTGGAGTAGGATAGATAATTTGGTACACATTGCACACAATGTGCAAATTGGTACCGATACGCTTGTAATAGCGCAGGCCATGATTGCCGGAAGTTGCCAGATTGGCAATGATGTTTGGATAGCACCGTGTGCAGCCATTTTAAATAAAATTAATGTGGCCGATGGTGCAAGGGTAGGCATGGGGGCAATGGTATTTAAAAATGTAAACGAAGGCGAAACTGTAATGGGTAATCCGGCACGGGTTACGAAATCAAGTTGATCAGTCAATTGTCAATACGTCATTAGGTCAATATTTTGGATACAAGTTCATAAAATGACAAATGACCATTGACCCAAAAATCAATGACCATTAAAGAAAAGAGACGAATGCGTATGAAGCAAAAAGTAATTTGGTGTATCTCTAAATATGCATTGCCACCTATTTTGGGAGCACAAGGAAGGTTGTTTTTTTTAAGTGATGAATTTGAGAAGCGAGGCTTTAAAAGTTATGTTATTACATCCTCTACCAATCATCTTACCAAAGAATTGCCAAGGCAGGTAGAAAAGGTGCATGTGCATAAGGTAGGGCTAAGCGATGGTGTGTTTCTAAGGGGTATCCATATAGATTCTTCGGTTTCGTTACAAAGGGTTTTATCATGGATTGTTTTCGAATGGCGCTTGTTAAATCTGATCCTGTTTCCTAAAAACAGAATACAAAGGCCCGATGTAATCATCGTTTCCTCACTTTCTCTTATTACAGTACTCAACGGTTTTTTGGCCAAAAAAAAATACAAATGCAAGTACTTTTTTGAGGTACGGGATATTTGGCCATTATCCGCAATTTCTGTTACGGGCTTTTCCAGCAAGAACCCACTTATTATGCTGATGCGGATGGTGGAGAAATTTGGTTACCGAAAAGCAGACGTCATTACTTCTCCCATACCCAATCTAAAAGAGCATATCAGTGAAAGCATTTCCAAACCTTTCCGTTTCGAATATATACCGCAAGGCTTCGACCCGGCTTTCATGAGCAAACAGGAAAAGTTGTTGCCCGAATTCAAGAAAAAATACATTCCCGAAGGAAAATTCATAGTAGGTTATATTGGCAATATTGTATTGGCGTATAATTTAGACATGATGCTAAAATGTGCCAGAGAATTACAACCTACGCATCCTGATATTCATTTTCTGGTATTGGGCGACGGTACCTACAAAGCCAACTTAATGGAAAAGGCTAAGGATTTAAACAACATCACTTTTATACCAAGAATACCCAAAAGCGAAGTGCAGGATTTTTTATCCTATTGCGATGTAGTGACCAATTTCTTTTTGCCCGAAAATGCTTTCCGCTTTGGTATTTCGCCACAAAAGCTGGTGGACTATATGTACGCTTCCAAGCCGGTATTGATGTCTTTTACCGGTTACAAAAGTATTGTTGAAGATTCGGGTTGTGGCATTACCGTATTGGCAGACGATGTGCCGGAATTTAATGCCGCATTACTTAGCATGAAAGCATTACCCAAACCAGAACTAAATGCCATGGGGCAAAAGGGAAAGGATTTTTTATTAACCCGTTTGGCATGGGGTACACTTGCCAACCAATACATTGAACTATTTTAGCAGCTTATGAACACAACTATTGATTTTGCGGTGGTAGGTTTTGGGCATATCGGCCGCCGCCACGCAACCATTATTAATCAGCATCCCGATTGCAAATTAGTTGCCATTATAGATACCGACCCTGCTGTACAAAAGCATGAATTATATCCGGCTGATGTTCCATATTTTGGTTCAATGGATGAATATTTGGCCGCAGGTATTAAAACAGATGTAATAAATGTTGCATCGCCTAATGGTTTTCATTGCAAGCATGCTTTGGCAGGATTACGAAACCACAGCCATGTGGTGTTAGAAAAACCAATGGGTATTAACAGGGCCGAATGCGAAGAAATTATTTTTACGGCATTACAGTTTAGCCGCCAGGTTTTTGTGGTAAAACAAAACCGGTACAGCCCACCCGTTAAATGGATGAAAGAAGTGGTAAGCGGGGGCAAAATAGGCAGCGTGGTAAATGTGCAGATCAATTGCTACTGGAACCGTGACGACCGCTACTACCAGCCAGGCGGATGGCGTGGTACCTTAAACATGGATGGCGGAACTTTGCATACCCAATTCAGCCATTTTGTAGATATTATGTACTGGGTTTTTGGCGATATTACCAATATAGAGGCCCGGTTTAGTAATGTTACACACAAGCATTCAATAGAGTTTGAAGACACCGGAATTATTCAGTTTGATTTTATAAGGGGTGGTTTTGGCAGCCTTAATTACACCACTGCCGTGTGGGATAAAAACCAGGAAAGCAGCATCACCGTAATTGGCACCGATGGCAGTTTTAAAATAGGCGGCCAGTACATGAACGAAGTGGAATATTGCCATATTAAAGACTACGAAATGCCACAGCTTCCACCTACCAATCCGCCAAACGATTACGGGCCTTTTAAAGGCAGTGCGGCTAAC
>JAYUTQ010000416.1:0-3186 GCA_043755055.1 Chitinophagaceae bacterium
ATTATAAACGTGTTTCTCTAGGAATGCGTTCAAAATACCTAATCCTAATTATTTTTATTGGCATGAAACTACTTCTCGTTTTAATGGTGGCATTAATATCTGTTGCCCATGCACAAGATGCCGATACAACAGCACTTAAAAAATTAAGCCATGAGAAATTTTTGTGGATGATAGAAAAAGATACTGCCCGGCTTGGAAGCTTGCTGGATGCAGACCTGCAATACATTCACAGCAACGGCTGGATAGAATCTAAGGCAGATGTGCTTAAGGATTTGGTGTCGGGTAAGCTTGTGTATAAATCGGTGGTGATTGAAAATGAAACCGTAAGATTAATTGGAAAAACGGGCATCATTACCGGAACCGGCATGTATAGCGTAATGCTGGAAGGCAAAGAAGTGGAATTGAAACTACTGTACACCGAGGTGTATATGTATAATAAGCAATGGAAACTGGTACAGCGAAATGCCTGTAAATTATAATAAGGTCAATGGGCAGTAAGTTAATGGTAATTGTTAAGCCAGATTTTTCTCAGCAAGTGCCTGGTGATGCAGTACATGGTAAGCTGTAAAATAGAGCATTTCCCTGATGGTAACTTTACCTAACAGCGGATGCGGTGCTACCAGGTTATCCAGTTGGCTTTCGCTAAAACCATTTACCTGACGGCAAAGTTTTTCGCTTCTTACCTGTAACTCTTTTAACAGCCGCTCTTTATGTGCGGCTGTTATTGTTTGGGGTATAAATGCAGCGGTAGCCCTGCCGCCTTCGCTAAGTTTCTGTTTGTATTTGGCCACTAATTCATCGTAGCTTTTTGATGGCCTGTTGGCCTTGCCAAAAACAAGTTGTAATAAAATACCAGGCAACATCAGCCCAAGATTTAACGGCTTTATGCTGCGGATAATATGATCCGTATGCTGGCCTGCAGTCCACTTGCCATTGCGTTCTGCTACAAAATCTTCATTGCTCAAGGCCGACATATAGTTTATAAAAAGTTGATGGTTTTCACGAAGTGTTGCAATAATTGCGGGCTTGTTCATGGTTTATATTTTATGTGTGCATTCAAGCCCTAAGGGCAATGTTATCAAGTTCAGCTTTTGGGTTTGGGTTGCCCCTGCCCCCTAAAGGGGGAATTGGGTGTGCCTTGATTAAATAAGATTTTAAAAATACCTTAATCATATCCTTTACTTAATGAAATTGACCTAAGGCGTGCCAATCTGCGGCGATTCTTTTTTTTGAAAAGCATTTTGAGCTACAACTTTATTTGCCACCTATTCTATGAGTACCATCGCTAGTTTGTACTATGTATGCTTCGCCTGTAATGCCGTATGCTTCTTTGTAGGCTGCAAGTGCTTGTGTTGTAAAACTTTCTACAGCATCGTTTGCCACAATATTAATGGTACAGCCGCCAAAGCCGCCACCCATAAGTCTTGAGCCAATTACTGCGGGGTTTAGTTTTGCCTGCTCTACTAAAAAATCCAACTCTTTACAGCTTACATTGTACAATTTGCTAAGCCCGTGGTGGGTTTGGTACATTAGCTGTCCAAGGCCCATAATATCGTTTGCCTGCAGCATTTTGGCGGCAAGTTGGGTGCGTTCTATTTCCTGCACCGCAAACAGGCAACGCATGTACACTTCTTCGCCCATGCGGCCTTTGTATTCCAGCAAGTCGTCGGCTTTAGCCACATCCCTAAAAGAGGTGATGGCGCTATCGCTGCTTAAAATATGCAAGCCTTCTTCGCACTGTTTGCGGCGTTCGTTGTAAGCCGATGATGCCAGCGAATGGCTCACTTTTGTATTTAATAATACCAGCGAATAGCCATCTAATTTTATAGGGAAATATTGGTGTTCTATACTGCGGCAATCCAGCAACATCACGGCATCTTTTTTACCATTCATATTTGCAAACTGATCCATAATGCCGCATTTCACATTTGGGTAATCATGCTCGGCACGTTGGTTTAGCAGGGCTAATTCTTGCCGGGTGTAGCGGCCATTGTTATACATCTCGTTTAGGGCAAAGGCAATGCCACCTTCTACGGCTGCACTGCTGCTCATACCACTTCCCCGTGGAATGTCGCCGCCTAATACACAATCAAATCCTTCAATATGCACACCGGCTTGCACAAACTGATTCACTACGCTGAGCACATAATTTTTCCAGTTTACCATGGGCCGTATATCGGCTAATTCTATGGTAAGCGATTCGTTAAAATCGATACTGTAAAAATTAAGTTTTCCGGCAGTGCCATTGGCAGCTATGGCAAAATAAACACCCTTGTCTATGGCCGCTGGCATTACAAAACCATCGTTGTAATCCACATGTTCACCAATTATATTTATCCGCCCCGGCGAAAAATACAGGGCAGGCTCAGAGTTAAATTTTTCTTTAAAAACGGCGGTAACCTGGTTAACTAATGGCTGGTTCAACAGATGATATTTTATAGGTGGTAGAAAATGTTTTTGTATCGTTAGGCTCCAGGTAAATAAGGCCAATGCGGTTGTTAAAAGCATCGGGTGCAGCACTCAGGTTTTCTATTGCAATGCTGTTGCGATGGTCTGGCGTGTACACTTGTAGTATTGGGTAACTGGATTCAGGCAATACTTCTAACTGTACATTATTTTGTGGATTGGTAAGCACACAAGCCGCTCGATTTAGTGGGTGTTGCAACACAAAACTGTTGTCTAAAAATGTATCGCCAATTTTTTCCGGCTGTTGAAATTTGGTAAAAGCCAATACTTCGCCGGTGGGTATCAGTTGCTCATCAAATTCCAGCATGGTATCGGTGGCCATGGTAAAAGTGCAATCGTTAATGCTGCCGCCCAATGTAAAATAAGGGTGCCATCCATCTGCTATTGGTATGGGTTCTTCGTGTTGGTTTAGCACCCTTGTTATCAGGGTAAGTGTATTATCACCCTGTAAAACATACTCTACCAAAATGGTGTATTGAAAAGGAAAACCGGCATCGCTGCCCGGGTAGCAGATTTCCAACTGAACCATGGCCATGGTTTCATCTGCCTGCTGATGTACCACATCAAAAGCCACATCGTACATAAGGCCATGGATGTTGTTTTCATCAAAACCAAACTTACCAATATTGTAATCCACACCATTAAAATGGTACTTCCCTTTACTGATGCGGCATACGTACGGGCTTAGCTTACAACTTCGGAAACCCTTACTCTCACAGT
>JAYUTQ010000417.1:0-3181 GCA_043755055.1 Chitinophagaceae bacterium
TCTGATAGTTTTGTTTAGAACATAGACTTTTATTTTTGTAACTATAACACATGCTGCAATCCTTTTACCACCCACAACTGATAGAAGCCGGTATAGACGAGGCCGGCCGTGGCTGCTATGCCGGGCCCGTGTTTGCTGCTGCGGTTATTTTACCCAAAGATTTTTTTCACCCACTGCTTAACGATAGCAAACAATTAAAAGAAAAAGACCGCTACGCATTACGGCCTATAATAGAAGCGGAAGCCCTTTCCTGGGCTGTTGCACCCATAAGCCATGGCATTATAGATCAGGTAAATATTTTACAGGCCACCTACCTTGCCATGCATAAAGCAGTTGATGATTTACAAGTACAACCGGAATTATTGCTGATAGATGGCAACCGTTTTAAACCGTATGCATTTATTGCCCACCAATGTTTTATTAAAGGTGATGGCATGTATGCAAGCATTGCTGCTGCCAGCATTTTGGCAAAAACCTACCGTGATGATTATATGCTCGACCTGCACCAAAAATTTCCGCAGTACGATTGGGAAAATAATAAAGGCTATGGCACGTTATCTCACCGCAAAGCCATAGAACAGCTCGGCCTTTGCGAATACCACCGGATGAGTTTTAATATCACGGAGGAAAGGTTCAAGAAACAAGATTCAGGGTACAAGCCACAAGGTTCAAGGTTCAAGGTTCAAGAAACAAGATTCAAGCACCAAGGTTCAGGAATTAATACTGGCGTCTTGAACCCTGAATATTGAACCTTGGTGCTTAGGTCGTCATCATTTTTATCTGCATAGTGGTGGCTATGCTCAGTGCTCTTTGTTTGGCCAAAAAAGCCTTTTCACCTTCAAATAATTCGTCTACAGTTTGGGTAAAATACCGAAGCCATGTTTCGAAATGTGATGCGGTTAATGGCGTTTGCCGGTTAAGCTGTGCATGCACCTGCATGGCATTTTTACGGTACGTATCTTTTTGAAACAACACCATCTCCCAAAAATCTACCAGTATCGGAAAATGATGGCCAAGGTCTGTTTTGGCCACATCGGTAAAAATGTAGCTGATGGATGGGTCTGCAAGGAGCTTGATGTAAAACTGCTGCATCAGCAATAGTAAATCGGCCCGGTTTTCTATGTCGTGTTTCATATGTGGCAAATAAAAAAGCCGTGAACACATGCCACGGCTTTATAAATATCTGTCAATTATTACTTTTTAGCATCAATACTTTTTTGAAGCCTGTCAAAAATTTCATCAATTGTTCCTTCGCCTGCCACCATTTCTACTTTGTCAAACTTGGCGTAGTATTCGGCCACCGGCAAGGTTTCATTTTTGTACACGTTTTGGCGGTTGCGTTGTATTTCGGGGTCGGCATCGTCCATCCGGCCGCTGGTTTGGGCACGGTTAATTAGGCGGTTAATCAGCTCTTCTTCATTTACCTGCAAGGCAAGTACAACGTTAATGGCTGTTTTTTTAAGATCCAGCAAATTGTCTAAAGCCCTTGCCTGTGCTACGGTTCGTGGAAATCCATCAAACAAAAAACCAGGCACTTCGGGGTTGGCATCTAACGCAGAACTAATCATACCTACCACCACTTCGTCGGGTACCAACTGACCCTTTTGTATCAGGCTTTTGGCTTCCATACCAAGCGGTGTTCCTTCTTTCATTTCCTTACGCAGCAAGTCTCCTGTGCTCAGGTGTTTTAAGCCATAATGGGCTATTAAATTTTCGCTTTGCGTACCTTTTCCACTGCCCGGAGGGCCAAACAATATAATGTTAAACATGCTTTTCGGTTGCTTGAGATTAAAACAAATATAATAGTTGCAACCAAATCATCTATCCTTTCAAAAGGATTATTAGAAAATCTTCAATTCTCTAAGCAGCATACCCTTATTATAAACGCTCATTTGGTTTGTACTTTGTTGTTACATTTGTTCGTCAGGCATTTTTCGGTGCCTGATTTTTATAATCTGCCACTACTTTATTTTACACAGCCGAAGGCTGGTGTGCATAGCTTAATGGCCAAAGGCTTAAACCACTATGATCCATCCATTAGCGTACATACACCCCAATGCAAACCTGGCTACCAATGTTAAGGTTGATCCTTTTTCGGTAATACACCACGATGTAGAAATAGGCGAAGGCACCTGGGTGGGCAGTAATGTAACCATTATGGAAGGCGCTAAAATTGGTAAAAACTGCCGCATCTTTCCTGGTGCCGTAATAGCTGCTATACCGCAAGATGTAAAGTTTGCCGGCGAAAAATCGATTGTGGAAGTTGGCGATAATACCACCATTCGTGAATTTGTAACCATTAACCGCGGCACGGTAGACCGTGGCAAAACCACCGTAGGTAACAACTGCCTCATAATGGCCTATAGCCATATAGCCCACGACTGCATTGTAGGCAACCATTGCATTATGAGCAACAATACCCAAATGGCCGGCCACGTAACCATGGGCGACTATGCCATTATAGGCGGGGTAAGTGCGGTACACCAGTTTGTAAAAGTGGGGCAGCATGCCTTTGTAAGTGGTGGCAGTTTGGTGGGTAAAGATGTACCGCCGTATATAAAAGCCGGCCGCACACCGCTAAGCTATGCAGGTGTCAATTCCATTGGCCTCAAACGCCGCGGCTTTAACCTGCAGCAGATTAACCATATCCTCGATATTTACCGTTGCATTTATAACAAAGGCCTCAACACCAGCCAGGCGCTGGAATACATAGAAGAAGAACTGCCCGCCAGCGACGAACGGGATGAGATTGTAACCTTTATCCGTGAAAGCGGCCGTGGCATTATTAAGCGTTTTACCAAGGGGGCGACGGATGATGAGTTTTAAGTGATGTATGAATTGGGAAAATTGTCAGCCTGAGCTTGTCGAAGGCACTCATGGCTATCTAAATGTAGATCTGCAAGTAGGGCTTCTACAAGCTCAGCCAGACAAAATCAATCATGGCGTTTCCGGCCGAAAACCAGGACTGTCAGGCTGAACTTCATTCGTAAGTTTCGTAGAAGCCCTGCTTCTTCCTCACTTATGTTCCAATTTTTTTTGGCCATTCTAGTTACCCCTTTATGGGATAGGGGCCAGAGCCAAAAAAAGATTTCCACCGCAATCCTTTACGCTGGAAAACTGCCTTTTATGAATTGATCTAAACCCAAGTCGAAAAATAGTTATCCCTCTATGATACGCACTA
>JAYUTQ010000418.1:0-3174 GCA_043755055.1 Chitinophagaceae bacterium
TATTAATGCCATTAACACCACCGAAAGCAAGATGGCCATTGGGCAATTTGGCAAATGCAGCGGTATTAAATTCATCATCCTGCAGGCCATTGGCCTTTGTAAAATTTCTGAAAACCCATTGGCTGCTATCTTTATTTGTATTGGCCAAAAGGCAAAAAATGCCATTATTGGTACTGCCCCAAATATTGCCGGCATCATCCGGCAATATGCCGTACACCACATCATCCGGCAATCCATTTTTGGAGGTAAGGTGAAAAAAATCGCCGGATTGTTTATTAAGTCTGTTCAGGCCGCCGCCTTTTGTACAAATCCACAAGTATTTATCGGGTTCGGCCGGGTCGTCTAAAAAGCAGGAAACATGGTTATAGTTAAGAGAATTTCGGTTAGCGCTATTGTTTGTGTACCATTTTACCTGTGGTGGATTGGCGGTGCCAGACAAGGTAATTTTTGCAAAACCTTCCTGTGTGCCTGCCCAGAAGATACCCTGTTTGTCTTCGTGCAAACTGGTGCAAAATGCTTTGGGCATCAATGGGTTGGCGGCATTTGTATTGGTGCTGAAGCTGTCAATTTTTCCTGTGGCTTCATTAATGTAGGTAAATGCCCCGCCCAATCCGCTAAACCAAATATTACCTTTTGAATCTTCCAGCATAGGTTGCTTATCACCCATGCTGTAGTAATATTTTATTTCAGGATGATGGAGTAAACTACCAGATTTCGGGTTGTATTTATAAAATCCCGTCTTATCACTTTTTACCCAAAAATCGGATTTCTTAGTAACTATAACATTGTCAATGTTGGTAATGCCAGGAATTGTGTTGAAGGTATTCTTTTCTAATGAATCATTTTTTAGCCGGCTCCATGTGTATCCAAAATCCCCAATTAGTATGTCTTTGGATGAAACCGGAATAATGCCTCGAACACTATAGCCAGGCATAAGTGCTTTAAGTTTACTACCGGAAAAACTGTATTTGCGTAAACCCAACCCAACAGAGCCGGACCATAATATACCCGAACGGTCAAAAATAAACGGATATACCAGCCTTGTGGTCTGGGGTAATTGCACATTCCAGATGGCTGCCTTACCGGGTTCCCATTTGCTTACATCATAAAAGTGTATCTCCCGGTGATGTAATTCCCATAGCACTTTATTGGGCCTGAAGAGCATATTACCTGCCGGGTGCTTTTCGGTGTCAAACAACGGTACAACTTTGTCACCTTCTAAAAGAAAGAGGTTGGCATTTACTATAATGCTTCCATCCTCGGTAAAATGACCGTTGTTTAAAAGAACGCCATTATTCAACAGTTTCAAACTGTTGTCCGAAGGCTCAAACCGGTACACAGTTCTGTCCATTCCACCTATCCATATATTCTTGTCTTTATCTATGCCTATACCGTATACCTGTGTATTACCAGGCAGCGATAGCCTGGTAATAATGGGTGTTACTACCTTGTCATAAAGCATATCCGGCAGCGACACGATATTAAAACCCGCACCATCGGCGGCTACTAAAAACCTGCCATCGGGCATTTCGGAAACAAACCGGATACGGTTTCCCGACAGGCTTGCCGCATCTGAAGAGCTGTGGGTGATGCGGAAGAATTTGCCGCTTTTTTTATCGTAAATGTTTAAACCCGCATCTTCTGTTCCTACCCATATCCTGCCCTTTGAATCCTCAAACAGTTTCACAATGGTATTACTGCTAAGCGTATGTGCGTTATAAGGGTCGTTTGTAAAAACTTTGAAATTGTAACCATCATATCGGTTCAATCCATTTTTAGTAGCCACCCAGATAAACCCTTCTTTGTCCTGCAACAGATCGAATACCATGCCTTGCGATAAGCCCTCGGCAACGGAAATAGATTCGAAACCGATGGCTTTTTGGGCATGTACAGCACAATTAAGCCATACCATGGCTGATAAAACAATGATCCTGCTTTTGGTTGTGGTTAAAGGCATGAAGGGTAAATCTAAATGGAATTCCATTTTTTACAAAGATTTAGTTCAAAGTGAGTATGCCTCTCTAAAAAAATGGCGAATTATTTCTACTCATGCACATTTTATCCCATCGATTGCGGGATTTGTGCAGGTTTTTGGCGAATAACTACTTGCCTTCTGGCTGGTTACGGAGGATTTTTACTACGGTAATCTAAAACTGATTTCCAATAGCATATTCTCAATTGCGGCAGTGAAGCAATAACAGATTTTGCCCCCTCTTTTAAAAAAAACGTAACATGAATATTTCTACTTCGGCCATAGCCGTGCCCTTGAAAAAAAATTATGGCAAGCTAAAAGCCATTCCGCCGGTAAAAAAATCGCTGCTGAAAAAACTCGTTGTCAGCCTTAGCGATGAGGTTCGGTTTATTGCCTTTGAAGACATTACCTACTGCAGGTCCACCAGCAACTACACCACCATTTTTACACAGGATGGCAAACATTATTTGTGTTGCAAAACACTTAAAGAAATTGAGTCAAAATTATCATCAGAGAATTTTATCCGCATCCACCACTCTTACCTCGTAAACCTGCACAGCATTACAGCTTTTAAAAAGCAAAGCTGCGAATTGGAAATAGACAACAAGCTATTACTGCCAGTAAGCCGGACTTATAAAACGATGCTATTTGAGTTGCTGGGTTTGTAGAACCCAATTGCCTCGGTTCGTGTCCTCACGAACCGAAACATTCGAAGTGTTTTTATCGGAGCGGAGTATGGTTCGTGGGGACACGAACCATGGCATCAGACAAGATCATTATAAAGGCATAACATCCAAATAAAGAAAAACATAATTACCCTACCAAGTAAAACCAACACAATGAAACCAACATTTACAAAACAGCTTTCCGGCCTAATGGCGGTTGTTTGCTTTTTACTAATTGCTTTTTCGGGTGCTGCCCAAAGCGGCACAGCCCTTTCTTTTGTAAAAACAAGTAACCAATATGTAAGTGTTCCGCACAGCAGCAGTATCAACCTCGGAGCCAGTTTTACAATGGAGGCATTGGTGACTTATACCGGCACAAGTGTCACCATAGTTGATAAGGGAAATTATGATTACCTGTGGTCGTTAAATGCGAACGGTAATGCCGATAAGATGGGATTTTACGACAGAACTGTCGGTTGGGTTTATTCATCCATTGGTGTACCCCAGGGTGTTACTACCCATGTGGCTGTTACGGGC
>JAYUTQ010000419.1:0-3173 GCA_043755055.1 Chitinophagaceae bacterium
TTTCTACAAAAAGTTTTCATAGTATATCTAGTAATTTTTGTGTCTTTCATCATAGGCTTAACCATAATTGGAGGCGAAGCCCTTAGTGGTAAAATTGAAAATAACAAGTACTATGTTAAAGGCTCAAGGATGGACAAAGATGGGTTTAAGATTTTTACAGAGGTGAACAAAGCCACATATACCTATAGCAAAATCCACATGTGGGTTTTATTTATTTCAACTGCTACCTTAGCAATAACTGTAATTAAAGAAAAGTTGCTGTATAAAAGAAAGCAACTCAAAAGCTAAACAAAATCTCTCTGCGTTCCTCCCATTCTCACCGCCTCTGCGGTAAACCTTTCCTACAAACCACCAAAATAATAATACCACCACAGCCTTATAAGCTGTGGTTTTTTATTGCCCTATATCCTTACATTTATCCATCTATAACCAAACTAACTGATGAAAAAAATCTGCTTCGCAATTGCCGTTCTTCTGGTACAGTTATCATTTGCCCAAACCAAACTGGACAAACTAACGGTAGAAAAAATAATGAGAGACCCTAAATGGATGGGCTCTTCTCCAACCCAATTACAATGGACAGCGGATGGCAAATACTTGGTTTTTAAATGGAACCCTGATAAGGCCGCAGCAGATTCATCGTACTACATTACTGCCGAAAACAAAACCCCGCAAAAGGCCACCAATGCTATGTTACAGGGCCTCGTTTTCTTCGACAACGTAACATTTAACACCACCCGTACCGCCTATGTGTACAGCAAAGACGGCGATATCTTCTGGGCTTCTGCCAATAACGGCAGCACCAAACGCATTACCCAAACAGTAGATGCAGAATCTAATCCTCAGTTTGGATTTAACGATACCAAAATTATTTTTCGTAAAGAGCTGAACCTTTTTGCATGGGAAATAGCCACCGGCCTTACCAGCCAGTTAACCAATTTTAAAAGAGGGGTAAAAGCCCCTCCTTCGGAGGGGTTGGGGGAGGCTAAAAACACACAGGAAAAATGGCTGAACAACGACCAACTGATTAACATGGAAGTATTGGCACAACGCAAAGCAAAGGTTGACATTACTGATTCCATCAACAAGAAAAACAGACCTAAAGAACTCCGCAGCATTTATACCGAAGACCGCAGTCTACAAGGCACTACCATCAGTGCCAATGGACGCTTTATTACTTACAGGCTCAGCAAAATGCCACTGGGCAACAAGGGTACTATTATTCCAAACTATGTAACTGAAAGCGGATTTACCACTGATATTACCGGCCGTACCAAAGTAGGCGAAACCCTTGGCAGCAGCGAGTCTTACGTATACGATACCGAAAAGGATACAGTGATTTTAATTAAAACGGATGCATTGCCCGGTATTAAAGACCAGCCGGATTATGTAAAAGATTATCCGGTAAAAGACACTTCCAAAGCAAAGAAACCAACTGCCCGTCCGGTAAATATTAGCACCATTACATGGAACGAAAAAGGGACACAGGCCTTTGCCGATATTTTTAGCCAGGATAATAAAGACCGCTGGATTATGCTGTTAGATGCTACCACCGGCAAACTTTCCACCATCGACCGCCAAAGGGATGAAGCCTGGATTGGCGGACCCGGCATTAGCAGTTTCCGTAGCAGCAAGGGCTGGATAGATGAAAATACTTTATGGTTTCAAAGTGAGGCTACCGGCTATTCGCACATTTACACTTACAACACCCTTACCAAAACAAAAAAGCAATTGACCAAAGGCGATTACGAAGTGCAATCGGCCCAATTGAGCCTTGATAAAAAATCATTTTACATTACCAATAATGCCAAACACCCCGGTGAGCAACAGTTTTCTGTATTGGCCATTGATGGTACTATTTTAAGCAATATTGCAGCCATGCCGGGCTCTAATCAGGCTACCATGTCGCCGGATGAAAAGCAAATTGCCTTCCTGAATTCTTACACCAACAAACCTTGGGAACTGTACCTGCAACCAAATGAAATTGGGGCAACTGCCAAACAAATAACCAATAAAGCACAAAGCGAAGAATTTAAAAGTTACCCGTGGAGAGACCCGGTGGTGATGCGTTTTAAAGCAAGTGACGGCGCCAATGTGTATGCAAGACTGTACAAACCTGCCAACCCGGATCCGAATAAACCCGCCGTAATTTTTGTGCACGGTGCAGGTTATTTGCAAAATGCCCACAAGTGGTGGAGTAGCTATTTTAGAGAGTATATGTTCAATAATTTACTCACCGACCTTGGGTACACCGTGATGGATATTGACTACCGTGGCAGCGCCGGTTATGGCCGCAACTGCCGCACAGGCATTTACCGCTGGATGGGTGGCAAAGACCTGGACGACCATGTGGATGCCGCCAAATATTTGGTAGATAGCCTGGGCATCAATAAAGATCGCATTGGCATGTACGGCGGCAGCTATGGCGGCTTTATGACGCTGATGGCATTGTTTACCAAACCCGATCTGATTAAGGCTGGTGCTGCATTACGCCCCGTTACCGATTGGGCACATTATAACCATGGTTATACCAGCAACATTTTAAATGAACCTGCAACAGACAGCCTTTCTTACAAAAAAAGTTCGCCAATTTATTTTGCCAACGGCTTAAAAAATAACCTGCTTATTTGCCATGGCATGGTAGATGTAAATGTGCATTTTCAGGATGTGGTACGCCTATCGCAACGGCTGATAGAACTGGGAAAAGACAACTGGGAACTTGCCCCCTACCCTATGGAAGACCATGGATTTGTAGAACCAAGCAGTTGGACAGATGAGTATAAAAGGATTTTAAAATTGTTTGAAACGAAGTTGAAATAACTACTGCCACAAAGAACGAAGGAACAAAGGGTCACCAAGAATTTTTATTCATGGTGCCCCCCTTTTTATTTGTCCTCCCCCCCCAATAACACTTTGTGTACCTTCCTGTCTTAGCGGCTTCGTGGCAAAAAAATTTAAGAAAATACCAACATCAGGGTATTTTACATGCATCTTTTAAGTATTATTTTGCACCTTAATAACCTAAACTATTACCCTACATGGACCCCGACCCTGCAAACAGGTATTTAAAAGCAATACCTGTTATTTTAACCTGCACAATTTTTAGTTGCAGGCAAACTACAGTTACCCAACAACCAACAGACACAGCAACAATTAGAAAAGACAGCATTGCC
>JAYUTQ010000420.1:0-7159 GCA_043755055.1 Chitinophagaceae bacterium
TGCTTGTGTTTGTGTTTAAGCAAATAAGCAAGATTATTTACTGCTTACTCACTTTAAATGTTTCCAAATTCTTTCTGTACTAGTTATTTTTTAAGTTCATGTAACAAGCTAGGTTGCCAATAAGCAGATAGTGTTTATACTTTTAGTTTACTATTAGTTCTTGTATAATTTTTTCCTGCCACGTTGGTTTATACCAATTTGCAGCCACATTCTGTATCACTTGTAATAAGTGTATTTTTTATCTAATAAGGATATCCGCATATTGCATAATATGCTTTGTATGTATTCAAAATATTCTGTTGAACTATTGCCATCATGTAGATTTTTATCCATTGCATTCAAAAACATGCAAGAGCAGATGAATAACAGTTTTAATTTTGGAGGAAAGGCATTGTAATGTGCTCAAAATAAGCCACAATGGGCAGGAACTTGATGTTCAAATGCTAGATAAAGGCAGAGGAAACGTCATCTTTCTAAGAGAAAAGTAAGTAGTAATTAAACCCAATTTTAAAATTTTATCAGCGAAAACAGGAACATCAACAGTACTAATCCAGATATAAAAACCATTAATTTTTTGGGGAATTCGTCATTTTCACTTTTTACCTTTTTTACCCTTGTATTTTATAATTAAATCTACCACATTAGGATTGCGAAGCATTTGTGGTTGTAATTCGATGAATTTTTTCAGCAATTTGGGGTTTGTCTGCAACGCATTTTCCAATTGTAAGATGCCTTCTTTGCTTTTGCCCATGGCAAATAAAATAGCACTGTAGTAAAAATGAAATAAAGTTTTTCCATTGGTAGCTTCTAATGCATGCAATGTTTGTTCCGCAGCTTCTTCATAGTATTCTGCCTTTACCAAACAGCGTATCAGCGCTTCCCATCCACTTGCGTTTTTGGGCCTTACCCTTACCACATTGCTAAAAAATATAACGGCGTCTTTAATCTTTCCCTGCTGCAGTTTACATTCTCCCATCAGCAGGTTGTACTCGGGGTGCATTTTCAAAATTCGCATGGCACTGTCCAGTTGCTTAATAGCACTTTCAATCTGATCTTCTTTAAAATAGGTCAATGCTATTTTGTAATGCAGTTTACTATCGTCGGGGTTAAGGTGGCTGGCTTTACGATAATGAAAACGGGCCTGTGCAAAATTATTAAGCTTATGAAAACAATGGCCGATGGCTTCATGTATCACATCTTCCGGGCGGCTTAATTCCAGTACTTTTTCAAGTGCTTCTATAGCATCTTTATACCTGCGGATGCGGATAAATGCATCTCCCATATTGCGATATGCAACATCAAATTTTTCGTCTATTGCCAGGGCAAATTGGTATGCGTCAATGGCCTTTTCGTATAATTTAAGCCCCTGATATGCAGTGGCAAGATTAAACCAGGCCAGCTCGTTAAACGGATAATTATCTATGATTTTAAGATGCAGCTTAATACTTTCTTCACTCCTGCCTGTAAAGTCTGCCCAAAAGCAAATCTTCATCAGGGCTTCCTCATTAATGGGATCTTCTTCCAACACCCATTTAAGACATTCAAATACTTTTTGAAAATCTTCGTAATCGTCATACACATCTGCCAGTTCAAAAAGTAACTCTATCCTGTTTTCGCCTTCAAACCGGTCCAGTGCTTTTTCAAGAATTTGTACAGCATCGTCATGCAGGTCGAGTGCTAAAAATGCATCCGTTTTTAAGATGTATAAATTAATATCGTTGCTATCAAATAATTCTGCCTTGTTTAAGGCTTCCAACGCATCGGCATATTTACGGGCTGCTAAAAATAAATCGGCCTTTTTAAGCAATAAAGCAGCGGAATATGGATATTGCTGAATGCCATTTTCAGCAGCCTCTATTGCTGCGGGTAAATCTTCCTTATCATCAAAGTAATCTATGATACGTTCAAAATCTTCCTCCTGAATAAACGAGTGATTTCTCCCCATCCTGAGATTATTATAGGCACGAATTAATTCATGCATCTCTTCCTTATCCTGCCTGCTTGAAAAATTACTCATACTAAATGGGGTTTTAGGAGCTATAATGATTCCCAATTCCAAATCTATATTCTGAAATATGATTCAAATGATTGCTTAGTCTTAATAAACATACGTAATTACTCAATCTGTAAACTTCATTTTATAAAAAAGTAACCTTCATTTTATACAATGGCATCATTTTTTATATTTCTATTTAGATTCCAATCATCAAAAAAGATTGATTTTAGAAAATATTTTTGATGAGACGTAACAATTTTATTATAGTAACGTTAATTATTAGTAAAAGAAATAGGATATTTCTTAAAAAAATTTATAAATTTACTTTGTGAAATATACACAGACATTTAACAAAACATATAGAGCACTCAGGTTAAGCCTGTTGAGTTTCGTTTTGTTGGTTTCAGTGAGTCTTTTCGCTGCAAAAGGAGACTCTAAATCTAAAAAAGGGGTCGTACTAAAATTTAGTGGCTTCGATCTAAAGGGTATTACGAACTTCAGTTTGTTTTCAAAACCAGGATTTCTTTACAGAGGTAGTTTTTCAAATGTAGAGAAGGCGCCTCAGAACACTTTTATGAATTCTGTTATTACATTTCAAAAGGGGAATACAACGTTCATTTATCCTTACCAGCATAAAGTAACTGTTCCTACATTTAAAACACCTACACCGGTTCAACGATAAATAAACGCATTCAAAAAAGCCTCACTAGTATTTAGTGAGGCTTTTTTATTGTCGATTTGCAAAAGAAATAAGTTAGAAATTTTTAGTTAGATTTATAATCTAAGATTCGATACCCACTTTTTGGAATATCGAATTTAAAAGCAGGAACGGGACTAAACGTAACTTTTGAAGCTGTGTATTTCACCTTCATAGTTCCATTTTGTACTTCATACTCAAGGGCTACACCTGGCAAACCTTTAAACTGATACTCGTACCCTTTAATGGCCGAATGGAGGTTAGATGCATAATACACCATAAACTCTGTACCATCTTTCAATTTACCAATAGCTTGTTTGCACGGGAAACCAGCTACAATTTTTGTTTCGTTGGTAAATGTATAGGTAACGCCATCATACTTGCGGTTATAATGAATCCAGTTTTCCGGTGTAAGGTTGATGATAAATTTTTGGTCACCCGATTCTTTAAGAATGACTGCACCAGCGTTTTTACCATCGTAAATGATGGTTTGGTTAAGTAACACACTTTTTAATTCGCTCAGTGCCTGATTCGTTTTTAAGAAAACAGTGAGCGTAGCACCATCAAAAATATCGGCCATTTCCGGCTCTTTACTAGTAGTTACTACAGATAGATTGTATAAAATGGTCCCTTCCGTCATAACGCGTTGAGCATTAGAAGTAAGAAAGAGGAATGAAAGGATAAAAACAGCTATACTTTTTTTCATGTTATTTGAATGGCCAACTATACAGACCATACTGCAATATAAGACGGATGACAAAAGGATTGGGTAGCCAATTAGAATACTTTTTGTTTTTATTAGGCTTTACAGCTTTTAATAAACCTGGTTATTTTATCTGTTACAATAAAAATCCCGCCTTAGTGGCGGGACTTTAATTTATCTCTTGTTGTTTTTATTCTTCAATTCCTGCACTTTTTTCTGGCTTTCCTGCATGGCTTCCAGTTTTTCCTGCCATTTAGATTTTGCTTTTGGCTTACTCTTATTTTCGGCCATTTGGGCTAGTATCTTATCATGATCTATTATGTAGTTATTAATTACAAACTGAATAGCCAATGTAATAATGTTAGAAACTGTGTAGTACCATGTAAGTGCCGAAGGCATACTGTTAAATACAAACAGCATTACAAACGGGAAGATGTAAGGCAGGTACTTCATCATTGGGTTATTCTGATCCGGCGTACTGCTCATACTATACAGCGATATAAAAAAGCTGGTAATACATGCCATTAGCGAAAAGATACTTATGTGTCCATCGAGTGCCCAACTTAGCAGCGGAACATTTTTAAAAGTAATAGGATAATCGTACATGCTTAAATCGGGTGCCCATAAAAAAGATTCTCCACGTAAGGCCATGTAACTATTAAAAAATGCAAACAAGGCAAAGAAGATCGGAATCTGCAACAATGCAGGTATACAGCCGCCCAAAGGATTTACACCTGCCTGTTTAAACAGTTTCATCTGCTCCATGCTATATGCTTGCTGATCGTCGCCCAGCTTCGCTTTCAGTGCTTTCAGTTCGGGTTGCAACAGCTTCATTTTAGCACCACTGAGGTAACTTTTGTACGTAAGTGGCGATATTAACAGGCGGATAATAATAGTAAGCAACAGAATGGCCCAGCCGGTTTTGCCGCCAACCATTTTATCTAAAAATCCGTAAACGGGCATTACAAAACCCCGGTTAATATATTTTACAAACGCCGTTACACCGCTACCAAGATCTACAATATTGTGCATTTCGTTTTCATACGCTTTCAGCAATTTATACTCGTTGGGGCCGTAGTAGATTTGCAAAGCTGTAGTGGTATTGCTGCCAGCAGGCACTTGTATTCTTGCGGTCGTTTTCAAGGTGCCTACTTCGGCACTCGAATCTGTTGGTATGGTAATATCTGCCGTAACAGAATTAAAATTATTTTTAGCCAACAAGGTGGAATTAAAGAACTGCTGCTTAATACCCACCCACTGTGTAGGTTTATTAAATTGCTGATTAACCGGCTGCATAGCCGTAAAGAAATCAAATTCGTTTTCTGTACGGCATACCAGTTTTTGCTGTTTTCTTTCGTAGCTTAAATCCTTTTGTTGCTGCCTTGCTTTTACCTGCCAGCTAATATTCATTGCTTGCTTCTCAAGCAATTTATCTGCCCCTGCAAGGCTAATGTTGGCATCCATCATGTAATCATCCGGCTTAATTACAAAAGAGTGTGTAATGGATTTGCCATCGGCAGCCGATAACTGAAAGCTCAATGTTTGAGAGCCATCGGTTGTTTTATTAATAACTGCCTTATTAAAAAACAATTTATCAGTGGTAATGGTACCTCCGCTTGTATTGATGCTGTATCCAAAGGCATCGCCTGTAGCACCGCCCATTTTAACCAACAGGCTATCTGGGCCTTTGTATTTTTTCAATTCCACCATTTTTAGCCATCCGCCTCTGTTGCTAAAAGTTAATTTCATTACGTTGTTATCCACAATAGTAAGCTCTTCGGCGCCATTAATGGCTGCGCCAAAATCGCCGGCCGCTGTAGAATCCATCGCTTTTTTTACAAGGGCCACTTCTTCTTTTTGCCTTACGGAATCTACTTTTTTAATATTTAGTGCAGCTACAGAATCATCATAATGCTTTTTTTCTGCTGCATATTTTTTTTGGTTGCTGCTGGTGTAAATAAAATATCCAAAAAATAGTATTGCCAGTAGTACAAAACCGATTACGGTATTACGATCAAATCCCATGATGTTTTATTAATTGGGTGCAAATGTAGGGAGAACCCGTTGTGAATAGACAATGGCAACCTGCTCAAATAACAAGCCAACAGTAACAACCTGACAGGGCAGTAAAATAAAATGCCATTTTATAAAATATTGCCAACATTATGGGTCAGCATGGCAGAGGGTTAACAGTATTTATGCAATCGATGAGTAGTTAACATCGTTATACCATCACAAAACGTATTTTTGAAATGCAAAACAAATACTACTCCTACGCCGTGGCAGATCATTTTGAACAACAGAAAAATATTAAGGCCGGTGGTTACACCGCTGCCATAGCCGGTGCATTGCTATTTTTAATGCTGCTAATAGGCTGGAAAATACCCAAAATAGAAGAGCCCATATTGGATCAGGGCATTGAGGTAAACCTTGGCAACAGCGACTTTGGTAGTGGTGATATAGAACCTACAAGCCCCGGCGAACCTGCCCCGCAATTAGCCGAACAAATGGAATCTACGCCACCGGATTCTCAACCTGTAGCTGACGAAAATAACGAAGAGCCGGACGAAAGTGATCCGGAACCTGCCATTGTAAAACCGGTAGTTAAGCCAAAGGAAACTATTAAACCAAACAATAACCCACCCGCTGTAAAACCGGTGCAAACCAAGGCTACGCCTGCACCACCACAGCCTAAACCCAAAGCCCAAATGGGGCAAAATGCCGGCGGAAACGGTACCGGCGGCAATAATCAGGATGGTTTTAATAACGTAAAAAATCAGGGAGTTAATGGTGGCAATGGCAATCAGGGAAAAACAAATGGCAATCCGAATAGCGATAGTTATACAGGTAACAGCAGTGCAGGTAAAGGTGGTGTTACAGTTGTGCGGGGTAACAGAACCGTGGTAAGAGCCACAAGGCTTGAGGGAGAATTTACCAGAAGTGCTACCCTCTATATAGATGTAAAAGTGGACGAAAACGGAACCGGCAGTTTTATAAGGGTTACAAAGGGTATTAACGAAAGTCAATATACCAGTATTATTAAACAACGCCTTGCTAGCCGGGATATTCAATTCAATAGCGGCGGCGATGAAAGCATCGTTAACATCATGATTGTATTTAAGGTCAATTAGATGATGGCTCTATGTTTTTCCATTTGGATTCAACTGTTTTAATCAAATAATTTACTAACCCATGGCTTTAGCCTGGGGAAGATGTGGGGCTTGAATACCTGTATTAATCCCAAGGCTGAAGCCTAGGGTTAGTAAATACACTTTCTGTCCTCAAGGTAGTTCTACACAATGACTCATTTACCAATGACCATTGACTACGTTAGTAAATAAAATGCAAAACCATATGGTTTTGCATTTTACATTTACGGCATTGCTATGACCTATACCGAAACCATCGAATTTCTCTACAGCCAGTTGCCCATGTTTACCAGAATAGGTGCTGCGGCTTACAAAAAAGACCTGCATAATACCATTGCACTATGCCAGGCTTTTAACCATCCCGAAAAAAAATTTAGGAGCATCCATATTGCGGGTACCAATGGCAAAGGCAGTACGAGCCACATGTTGGCGGCAATTTTTCAAACGGCGGGTTATAAAACCGGGCTATACACTTCGCCACATTTAAAAGATTTTAGGGAACGGATTAAAATAAACGGCGAATGGATTGAAGAACAGTTTGTAGTAGATTTTGTAGAAAAATCCAAAGGATTAATACATGAAATAGAACCTAGTTTTTTTGAACTGACGGTGGT
>JAYUTQ010000421.1:0-3162 GCA_043755055.1 Chitinophagaceae bacterium
AGAAGCCATAGCCAATGGCCAGGACCGGATTTTATTAACCCTTGCTACCGGCACCGGCAAAACGGCCATTGCTTTTCAGATAGCCTGGAAATTATTCCAAACCCGCTGGAACCTGAAACGGGATGGCAGCCGCAGGCCGCGTATTTTATTTTTAGCCGACAGGAACATTCTGGCCAATCAGGCATTCAATGCTTTTTCAGCATTTCCCGAAGATGCTTTGGTGCGTATCAGCCCAAAAGAAATCAGCAAAAATGGAAGGGTGCCTACCAATGGTAGCATCTTCTTTACCATTTTTCAAACCTTTATGACCAATGCAAAAGAGGTAAAGAAAATGGAGGAACCAGCCGAACAATTAAATGCTGCGGCAGAAATGGGTGGAGCATACAGCACCCAACAGTTTAATTTTGGCCAATATCCCAAAGACTATTTTGATTTCATCATTATAGACGAGTGCCACCGTGGCGGGGCCAACGACGAAGGAAACTGGAGAGGCATTCTTGATTATTTTTCACCAGCCGTTCAGTTGGGCCTCACCGCCACTCCGAAACGCAAAGACAATGTAGACACCTACAAATATTTTGGCGAACCAGTTTATGTTTATTCATTGAAAGAAGGTATTAACGATGGCTTTCTTACGCCATTCAAAGTAAAACGCATCAAGACTACGCTTGACGATTATATATACACCAGCGATGACCAGATAATAGAAGGCGAAATAGAGGAAGGCAAACGATACACCGAACCCGACTTTAATAAAATAATTGAGATAAAGGAAAGAGAGGCAAAACGGGTGTCTGTTTTCATGGACGATGCCAACCAAAAAGAGAAGGCCATTATTTTTTGTGCCACACAAGACCATGCTGCTGCCGTAAGAGATTTGGTAAACCAATACAAGAAAAGCACCGACCCGAATTATTGTGTTCGGGTAACCGCCAACGATGGTGAAATAGGCGAACAGTTTTTAAGAGCATTTCAGGATAATGAAAAAACCATCCCAACTATTTTAACCACTTCGCAAAAACTGTCCACTGGTGTGGATGCAAGAAATATCCGCAACATCGTTTTGATGCGACCAGTAAACTCAATGATAGAATTTAAGCAAATTGTAGGCCGTGGCACCCGTTTGTTTGATGGCAAAGATTTTTTTACCATCTACGATTTTGTAGATGCTTATCACCACTTTGCCGACCCGGAATGGGATGGAGAAGCAGAACCGTGTGATGCTTGCGGACAGAAAGTTTGTGAATGTGAAAGCCAACCAAAACCAATACCACAACCATGTAAAGACTGCGGACAATCGCCATGCATTTGCGAAAAGAAATCGAAGGAGCCTTGCGAAATTTGTGGTGAGCTACATTGTAATTGCAGCAAGCGGCAAAAAATAAAAGTAAAGTTGAAAGATGGTAAGGAACGGGAAATACAATCTATGATTTCCACCTCGTTTTGGAGTGCCGATGGCAAACCGATTTCAGCTGAAGAATTCCTGAACAATTTGTTTGGCGAATTGCCTAACCTGTTTAAAAGCGAAGATGAGTTGAGAATGCTTTGGAGCAACCCGATTACCAGAAGGACATTATTGGAGCAGCTGGATGCAGCAGGTTTTCCCAAAAGTGATTTGCTGATGGTTCAGCAATTGGTAAATATGGAGAAGAGCGACCTGTTTGATGTGCTGGAATATGTCTTTAATGGAAATTATCAATCCATGACAAGAGAAGAAAGGGTTGCCACCACACAGGCAACAATTTTAGCCCTGTTAAACGATAAGCAAAAGGAGTTTATTGAGTTTGTATTAAGCAAATACATTGAGACAGGTGTAGATGAACTTGACCAGGAGAAATTGCCAACCTTGCTCACAAATAAATATCAATCGCTTGAAGATGCCCGTACAGAGCTTGGCGAAGTAAGGGATATCAGAGAACTGTTTATTGCCTTTCAAAAACACCTTTATGAGCAGAAAGTGGCATAATAGTATTGTGGTTGCAATAGCGTAAGGGATTGCAGCGGAAATCTTTTTTTGCCTGGCTTTCGCAAAAAAAATTGTAGCGGAAAGCCCGACCCGGCTGCTTGCTCCGTAGAATTACGGAGGTTTTCGCCGGGATACGCCCAATTCTTTTTATTTAAAGGGCAAATTAAACAGTGGTAATAAGACGCTTAAACGCTGCTAACTTTACCCAATCAAAGTTGTTGTATAGTCATGCCATTCCACCTCCAATCCCCATACAGCCCTGCCGGCGATCAGCCGCAGGCCATTGCAAAACTAACCGATGGCATATTAAGCGGCGAACGCCACCAAACTTTATTGGGTGTTACAGGCAGTGGTAAAACCTTTACCATGGCCAATGTGATCCAAAACCTGCAACGGCCTACATTGGTTTTAACCCATAATAAAACCCTGGTGGCCCAGTTGTATGGTGAGTTCAAACAGTTTTTTCCGGATAATGCAGTGGGCTATTTTGTAAGCTATTACGACTATTACCAACCCGAGGCTTACATGCCCGTAAGCGGAACGTATATTGAAAAAGACCTGAGCATCAACGAAGAACTGGATAAACTTCGCCTCCATGCTACCAGTGAATTACTGAGTGGCCGCCGGGATATTATTGTGGTGGCTTCGGTGAGTTGCATTTACGGTATGGGTAATCCTACAGAGTTTGAAAACGGCATTATCCGCATCCACCAGGGCATGACGCTAAGCAGGCAGGGTTTTCTGCACAATTTGGTTAGCATTACTTACAGCCGCACACAAGGCGATTTTACCCGGGGCACTTTCAGGGTAAAAGGCGATACGGTAGATATTAATTTGCCGTACGTGGATTTTGGCTACCGCATTACTTTTTTTGGCGATGAAATAGAAACCATCGAAACGCTGGAACTGAAAACCGGTAAGCGGATTGGCGTGGTGGAGAACGCCGCTATTTTCCCCGCAAACCTTTACCTGGCGCCGAAAGACATTATGCAGCAGGTACTGTGCGAAATACAGGACGAGACCAATGCACAGGTAGAATATTTTAAAAGCACCGGTAAATTTATTGAGGCACAACGACTGAAAGAACGGGTGGAGTACGACCTTGAAATGATACGGGAACTAGGCTATTGCAACGGTATTGAAAACTATTCCCGGTTTTTCGACCGGCGGATACCCGGCACAAGGCCGTTCTGTTT
>JAYUTQ010000422.1:0-3158 GCA_043755055.1 Chitinophagaceae bacterium
TTTAAACATAAATGTATTGATGACTTTTTGGCGTAAAAAGAATAACAGATAAAAAATGATGTTGAAAAAAATGTAATTATTTCCCGCAAGCCAATATATACCTGCTACTTTATCGAAATCGTAAAGAAACGATACCCTAAGTATTGTATGAAAGGATTCTGTAAAGAGTGAAAGCCACATGGCCCATATAAAAGGATGGTACTTTTTATCGATACTGTTATACCAAACCATACCCATTACAGCAGGTAAAGCACAGCTAAAAGCAAGAATAATTGTTAGTTTATCTAAAGGCATAGGAGTATTTTTAACATAAGAAATTGCGAATTATCTAATCATAATCCTTTCATAGTATAGGATGTTTGGGATTGGTGGCTCTTCTTGGATAATATCAAGTAGGCCATCTTCATAACCAGGCCGGGTTTTCAATGTTGGATTTCTCGGTGTAGACCTAGGCCTTCTCCAATAAATATCGCTACCATTATTTGTTACACCACAGGTAATGGAAATTATTTTATTGCTCCAGTTAAGGCCATAGTAAATACGCATACCCACACAGCTATCTCTTAACATCATATTCCGCATCATGGTTTTTGCCTCGTTGTAGAGATGCGATTGAGAGATCATGATTTTTTCGAAAGGTGCTGTACTGTCTTTAAATGCTTTGAACCTGTTAATGTAAACCTGTGCTGTGTCCTTGTTTAGAAAATGTTTCCAACTTGTAATTGTGGTATCGCAGTTACTCACCAGAGGGGTAGGATTACAAGTTCCAAAGCCCCTCCAGAATAAGATTATTATGATGATAGTTACCAGTACAATGATGACGATTCTTTTCATTTTAATTTGTTTTAAGGTAATGAATGATTTAGGGTACAAAGTAAAATGGCCGGAACCCTTTGCCGATGCGTAGTTCTACCTGAAATTTCAGGTAGTTGCCGCAAATATGCTATTTCAGAAAAGTTAATGCGGTCTGCTATTTACTACCAAGTTTTTGGGCAGACGCAACATTGCATACGCATATAGCAGATAGCTGCATGCATTTACAATCGCAAAAATGCTAAATAACCGCCCCCTTAATTGCGGATCCATAGTACCGAACATCATAGATGTGGTAACAAAAATGTACACTCCAAAGTGAAAAATTAAAGTAGCAGGTATTAAAAAAAGAAAATTGCTTTTGGGTGACATTTTTAATTTGAATACCTGCCTGTTGAGCAATTCTACAGATAACACTACTACAACTATTCCGATGTACATGTAATAGAACACAAAGGTGATAAGCAACGATTTATAATACAACCATGCAGCCACCCATGCCAAAAAAGACAAAGCGATTAACAAATAAACCTGCCGCTTATTTTTAATAACCTGTACGTTATAAAAAAAACATACGAACATTATTATAGTTATCAAAAAGCTGGTATTATATGCCGTGGCTATAATTATTTTTTGGCGAAGCATATTACCCAGCTTTGCAATAAGTTCCGTTAGAGCCACTATCCACATAATGTAAATAAAGGGCCTGAATTTCACTTCAATTCCTCTATAAATAAATAAGCCGATGACAGCTGGAACAATACATGAAATAGCCAGTAAAAAAGTTACCAGTGAACTTAGCATTACAGCGTGGATTTAAAAAAGTAATTGTACCGCACTCTCTTTCGATTGATAGGTTTTAGTCTCAGGGTCGCATACCTGCCCTGTATTACAGGCACCTATTTCTGAGCCAACGGGCAGGGTTTTAAGTAAAGCAGCGCTTGGGTTTCCTTTTACAGCTTTCTTTTTCCGTACAATGTACACATCGTTATGTTTTGTATCTACACCGGTTAATACATAGGTTAGCTTGTTACCCTCAAGTGCATCGTACACCCGCAGGCCCGTACAGCCAGGCTGTCTTAATATTTCTTCAATAATAGCCCGGCTAAAATGTATAGGGTTTCTGCCTGCATAATGTTTTGCATTTGCAGCCATTTCCTTAGCCTTAGCTAATGGTATAAAATGATCAACCGGAGCTGCTGACGGGGTTGGTTTTTCTTTTGATGGTTTACCAGCATCCTTTGCTGGCAATTTGATAATAGCCTTTTTTGTGGGCATAATAATGTGATTTTTTGGGATTATTTAATAATGGCCAATATAACCAAATAACATTTATAGCAAGTATTTCTACCTGAAATTTCGGGTACATACCGCAATCATTTTTCAGTAATACTACTATGTGCTGCGGCCTGCCCGATATGCATTTTTGTGTTGTGTTACCGGGGTGTGGTAGCCTCACCTAAACCCAGCTTTAAAAAGAGGGTTAAAGAGAAAACTTGCAAGGCACTCTGTTAGCACACTAAAAAAACATTTTTTATAAACAAGAAGGAGTAAGCCGAAAACCCTTATCAAGAGTAGGCACAAAATAAAATATTATGAAAAAGATTATGACACTTTCTTTTCTGCTAGCTGCAATTATAATAGCAGTAAGTTGTAAAAAAGAAACCATTACAGTAACGGATGTATCTCCGGTAAATTCAGAGCCTATAATAATAAGCTTTGGAAAATTTAACAACTCGGCAAATAATTGCACAAATGGCATGGGTATTTGTATTACTGATCAAATTCCAACAAGAACACAGTTTGCAGATTACAAACTACAATTGAACGAAGGCAAAGGCGAGGCCTGGGCAGAAACTGAACAGGAGAATGTGAATTTAAAAATGGATATACCTGCTACGGCTTTATCTGCAGCCTTTAAGGATTCTATGGTATTTAAAAAACGAATGACTTTTGTAGAAGATACTTATATAAAGCCAAGCCTGATAAACAGCACCTATAAAAAAGCCGGAATAAAAGAAATTCCAACTTCTATAAAAATACCAAAGGGCGTATATCCGGTAGTTGTAACCGGCCCTACACCAGGAAGCCCCAATACAGATTTTAGGATAATAATTACCATAACTGTAAAAACGCTTAAAGATAAAAGTGTAGTAATGATCATAAAGGTTACAATAGTGGACCCATAAACGATGCCAATTACAACCAGGGAAGCCGAAAACTGTATAATAGAGTAGGCCATTTTTAAAATGTAAAACATATAACCATGCAAACACCATGCACACCATTTACCAATGAATTGGAGTTAGAAGCCTGTGATACACAACACTAATAATAATTATGGC
>JAYUTQ010000423.1:0-7130 GCA_043755055.1 Chitinophagaceae bacterium
TGTAAGAAAAGTAACGGGTAGGCACTTGACAGAGTCAAGCGACTAATTGCCGGACATTCCGGGGCCTACTTGGCGCCGAATTGATTTACAATTTTCTTACATTAAGAGCCTCTAACATTCAATAGAGGTCGGTAGCCATAAAGCGATGTTGGTAAGAATATTATTGTCTAAATGAGTTTACATTAAAAAATCCGTTGGCTATAAGCCAGCGGATTTTTTAATAGAATGGTGATTGTATTCGCATTAGGGATTGCAGTGGAAATCTTTTTTGGCCCCGGCCCCTATCCCCTAAAGGGGTATCTGAATAGCCAAAAAAATTGGAACGGAAAGCCCGACCCTTTAGGGTATTGCCCAAAAATAGAATTAACAAGGTTGGCATCTTTATGGGCACAAATAAAAATTTAAGTGCCAGAATCTTGCATTTACACCATCGGCTCCACCACATCCACCCACAAATTTTTATACTCTGCTTTCCAGTCATGCTTCCAACGTTTATGTGTCCACAGGTAATTTTCGGGCTGTGCAGCTATAATGGTTTCTAGTTTTTTTACATATGCTCTTGTAATCTCATATTCATCAAGCCCATCCGGGCTTTCGAACAGCAGTTCAAAATGCACCTGGTATATGCCAATACCTTTCTTTTCCAGCCAGCTCATTACTACCGGGGTTTTACCCATCCTTGCATTTTTTTCGGGGCCGGTAACAAAGGCTGTGGGCCGGCCAAAATAGTTAAGCCAAACAGCATTAGTAGGGTGTCCCGGGTTTTGATCGGCAGCCAGGCCAATGATATATTCTTTATTCCGCCATGGCATCATTTCGGTACGCATTTCGCCGGCACGTAGCAGGTTGCTGCCAACCCTTGTACGCAGTTTTAAAAACAAATCGTTCATTGGTTTATTGGTAATGTGCATGTACACACCAAGAAACGGATACGGCTGATGCAGTGGCATACAGAAATTGTACGCTTCCCAGTTCATAAAATGTGCGGAGAGCATGGTAATCCGTTGGTGCTTTCTGTCCTGCAGTTCGTATAACAAATTGTAATCACCCGTAATCATTTTATTAAGTTGCTTTTCGCTGGCCGAAATAAACTTGATGGTTTCTATCCATGTATGCATGAAGTTTCGAAAAAATTTACGGCAGATTACCTTGCGTTCTGCATCGGTTTTTTCAGGAAAGGCTATGGTGAGGTTTTTCATCACCACCTCTTTACGATACCCAACAATATAGTAGAGTATCAAAAAGAAAAAATCGGCTATGCCATATAAAATAAACAATGGCAGCAGCGATAGTAAATAAAAGAAACCGTAAAATATTTTGGACATCATTATTGATAATCATTTTAAAAAAAACTGGTTATGCCAATTGCAGATACCATCCACCCCCGTCCGGCAAGAACCGGACACCCCCGCCAGCGGGGGACACAGTGCAGGCAGTCCCTTTAACTTAACAAATCTGATAAGCAGTGTTTATGTATGCCTTTTACAACACAATATTCTGCACCAACTCACTCTTCTCCGGATAGTCGGTATTGTAATGGAGGCCACGGCTTTCTTTACGCAACTGTGCTCCTTTTACTATTAAATAACCAACTGTTATCAGGTTACGCAGTTCGCAAAGTTGGGGCGAAAGGCTAGTGGTTTTATACAGGTCTTCTATCTCCAGCCACAGCAAATCAAGCCGCCGCATGGCACGTTCCAAACGCACATTGTTGCGAACAATACCCACATAATCGCTCATCAGTAACTGTATTTCCTTAAAGCTTTGGGTAATCAAAATCATTTCTTTAGGCTCCGTGGTACCACCGGCTTTCCAGTCGGGCAATCCATCTTTTAATTGCAGTGCTTCTATTCGTGTAATTACATCCATATAAGCCCTGTGGGCAAATACCATGGCCTCCAGCAAACTGTTGCTGGCAAGGCGATTGGCGCCGTGCAGGCCGGTACTGGCACACTCTCCGGCAGCATATAAATTTGTGATGGACGTTCGGCCCATCTCATCTGTTTTAATACCGCCACAACTGTAATGTGCAGCCGGGCTTACAGGTATCATATTTATTGCCACATCTATGCCTATGCTTTTACACTTTTCATAAATATTAGGAAAATGATGTACAAATTTTTCTATATCCATGTGTCGGCAATCGAGGTACACATGCTCTGTACCGTTGATCTTCATTTCATTATCAATGGCCCTTGCTACAATGTCACGGGGAGCTAAATCCTGCCGTTCATCATACCGTGCCATAAAAGCTTCGCCTTTGTGGTTGCGGAGAATACCACCATCGCCACGAACGGCTTCTGTTATTAAAAAAGACTGTCCACGAATGCCAGCCTCGTACAAAGCCGTAGGGTGAAATTGGATAAACTCCATGTTTTCAATCCGGCCTTTGGCACGGTACACCATGGCTACACCATCGCCTGTGGCAATGGCAGGATTAGTAGTGGTACGATACACCTGCCCATTACCACCGGTTGCAAGCAGGGTGATTTTTGCTAATATTTTTTCTATCCGGTTGCTTTGCTGGTTAAGCACATACACGCCAAAGCATTGTATATCCGGCGTGGCCTTGGTAACTAGGTACCCAAGATGGTGCTGTGTAAGAATATCTATTACAAAGCAATGGTTAATAATTTTAATATTACCCAGCGTTGCCGCTTCATTTAGCAAGGCCCTTTCCATCTCCCTGCCGGTAACATCTTTGTGGTGCAGGATGCGGTTTTCGCTATGTCCTCCCTCTTTGCCCAGGGCATAGTCGCCATCGGCCTCTTTATCAAATTGGGCACCCCATTCTATAATTTCTTTAATCCGTTCCGGCCCTTCCTTTACAACAATTTCTACTATATGTCTATCGCTTAAAAAGTCGCCGGCCACCATGGTATCGTCTATATGTTTTTCGTAGCTGTCGGTATCCATATCCCACACACCGGCTATGCCGCCCTGTGCATATTTGGTATTGGTTTCGTCGCTAACGGTTTTGGTAAGTACCAGCACCTGCTTATCGGGGCAGGCTTTTGCCGTTTTTAAAGCATAGGTAAGTCCGGCAATTCCGGAGCCAATCACTAAAAAATCTGTTTGCATCATAGCCGGTAAAGGTAGGCAAGGTTTTTTTTAACAAAGACCTTGTTGTAGAAATTCGCAAATGGTTATTACCTTGTTGCACGTTGTAAGGTTCAAGGAACAAGGTTCAGGTCTACAAGAAACAAGGTTCAAGAATCCATTGACTTCTAAAAGCATTGCCACTAAGAACAAAGGGACAAAGGAGCACAAAGAATTTTTCATCTGAATGTTGAAATTTCATTCAGGCAAATCGAATTTTAAGCAACTTAAACCTTAGTGCACCTTCGTTCCTTTGTTCTTAGTGGCTAAAAAAATAATTATGAAACACATCCTTCTCATCTCAGCTACTGCAGTCATTTTTAATGCCTGTAAAAACGAACCAAAGCCTTCTGAAAAAACGACTACTGTAAATCAGTTATCCGTCACCACGGTTTATACATTCGACTCAGTGGTAGCCTACCTGCGGCAGGTAAAAGCTTCTCAGGAAGACACTTCTAAAAAAGTTTTCCTGCAAGCCATCGACTTGCTAAAGAACAAAAAAGATGCGGCCGGAAGTGTGGCGTTATTCGAACAATCGTTGCGGTTTTTCCCTAACAATAAAGGCTATTACGAATTAGGCAATGCCCTGCTGGAATTGAATAAAGATTCGCTTGCCTTCAATGCATTCGATTTGGCAGAAAGGCTGGATTACAATCCTTTGGGTTATGTGCTGTTTAAAAAGGCCACCGCCATGGCAGCCATTGCGGGTGAAAACGATTACGACAAACAGCAGCAGGCTTTGGACTATTTAAAAAATGCGATCGAAAATGGCTTTGTAAGCCGTGAAAAAATCTTTGGCGAACCAAGGCTGGATTATATCAGAAAAGAAAGCAGTTTTATTAGCGTTTACAACGATGCCATGAGCGGTAATGGCGACCCTGCCAGCATTTTATGGGATGGTTATAGCAGTGGTTTTATCCAATGTAGTTTTCCGCTTACCATCAACATGGAAAGTCTTAAAACTATAAAGCAGCCCGTAGCGATTAGCTACGATTACGAAAAATTTGTAACCGAAATGCGGGATTATAAATTTAGCCGGGATGTGGGCAATGAATTTTTCTACTATGCTAAAGTGGGCAGTACACCTGCTTACGAAACCATCATCTACGGCAGCCGTGGCTACGATTATGGCGACAACCTGCCCTATATACCCGCCAGATTTTACATTGCCTCTTACAGCAAACAGGGCAAGCTGATAGATAAATTAGAGTTTGCCGGGCAGGAGGCATTTGACCAATTATTTAAAGTAGCCACCTTGCAGCAAAACCTCAATTTCGAAATACAGGAATACCAGAATACCTGGGCCAAACCCACTACAGACAATGGTTACGACGGAAACACCATTGCAAAAAGTAATTTGATAAAAACCACGAAATATAAAATAGGTGCGAATGGAAAATTTGTAAGCGATGCAAAGTTGCTAGGGTTTATTCCGAATAGGGCTTACGAAGGTTTGTTGTGATTATTCACCCCCGGTCGGCAAGAACCGACCACCCCCGCCAGCGGGGGATATACATGCAAGCAGTCTTTAAAGTGACACAGATTGATTAATTCTTTGGCTTTTATAGTAACCATTGTTATTAATGATTAACCGACTCTTTTATCCACCTTTCCCTTCCTTTAATAATCATTTCCGCCACTATTAAATTAGGCACCCAGCTTAGCCAGGCAATGGTAATATACACATCTCTTGGATGCACATTTACATGAAATGCATCGAACAGATAGGCATAAATGCGAAGTGTGATGGCACTCAATGTAAGTGAGTAACTGCGGATCATCCATTGGGCATGGCTTTGGTAGCGGTGCTGTTTTACACGAATCAGCGCCATTAAAGTACAGGCGTACCACACAATGGAAAGGCTAACAAAACTAGCTTTTGCAGGCAGGCCGCCATTGGCTTTAAAGCTCATTACAAATGCTGCCGGTCCACTGATTAGCAAAACAACTACAAAATATACCCAGCCTGTAATGCGGTGTATTTTAGTGTGGTTTTTTAAAATTGATTTGCTGAATTGAGTAAAACCTGCCACCAATATTAAGATGCTGGTAAATACATGTACGTAAAAGCTAATCCGCCAGCTATCGTTATGGTACACCTGCTGTTTGCTAAGTAAAAATTCCACGTTTGGCTCTATTACATGGTAAGGCCAGCTTAGCTTAATCATAAGCCAGCAGCCCCAGGCAAATGCAGCAAGAAGCAGGAAACGGAAAGTGGTTGAAAATTCTTTATTCATTAGCAGTGTAGATAATTAAAAATGGCACTAAGGCATCATATTAGCCCACTTTGCCTTTTCACCCTTTAATCCATAGATATAAAAAATGGAGTCGGTACCATTCCAATCTTTTGTCCGCATTACAAAAAAAGAAGAACGGCGTGTTGGGAAAATGGTATTAGGCTGCCAAAAAATAATAACACTGTCATCTTTTTGCTGCCAGTTGCCGTTAAAATTTTGTAACTGTTCTTGTGGTGTGCCTTTTGCGGAATAGTAAGCAAATATGGCTGTACCATTATACTTTAATTCAATTGATCTATTCAGCGTATCCGACCAAACAGTTTGGAGATAGCCGTATCCTTCATTTTCAACATCTTTATTTTTTGTAAAACTAAAATCCTTTGTCTTTAAACTGGAATCGTTCTTAGGTTTCCAGGTGCCTTTGCCGGAGAGTGATGCAGTGTCGATAAACATTTCAAAATGGCCGTCAAAACGATTGTTGCCCGGTTCATCCAGCATCAGTTTTATTTGGGTACCAAAGGGCTCCATAGTACCTCGCATATTTCGTTTGAGGCCCTTGTGTACATTGTAGCCACTTACATTTTTACCACTTACATAGTTTATAGAAATGCTAATTGGGCTGCCATCGAAAGTACCGCTGTACAAGCCTTTCAGCTTTGCTGTTTCAAAATTGGTTTGCAATAGAATGTCGTTTACGCCGCTGTTTATGAGGCTGTCGGTTTTTACTTCGGTGGTTGTGGTAGCATTATTGCAACTGGCAAGAAAAGCAATTGAAATGATAGCTGTGAGGGTTTTGAACATGGTGAAATGTTTTAGGAAAGATAATGAAATCGGGATTGCAAGTCCCGCCAAATACGGGATTTTCCCGACCTGACACTCCCTAAGAATTCGGAAACTTTGGTAGCATTAAACGAATACAAGCACTACAAGTTGTGGGAGATTGCCACAGCGGGGCAAGAACCCCGCTTCGCAATGACGGCTAGTTTTCCTTACTTTGGTATTCCAAAAACGCCTTATACATCCTCATCCATTCCCTTCCATTTTTATCAAGGCCAATAAGATGATTGTGGAAAATAGTGACTAACGTTCCGCCGACTTTTTTTATGACTTCATAGTATTGCTGCAGTTCCTTTAAAGCCTGTGCCGGTGTGTCTTTTTGCTCAAAAATAGAATTGGCCTCCATATAGCAGAATGGAAAAATTTTTAGGGCTGTGGCTTGTTCTGATTGTAGATTATACCAAAAGTAAGGTGCGCAGGTAGATGCCCTGAAACCGTTGATACTGCCATATCCCATAGAATGTTCGGCAGTAATGCCATGGCTAATTAACTGCTGATATGTACCTGGCAATTGCATTCGTATATAATGCTGCCGGCTGATAGAAATATTTTTTTTACTATTTGATTGCAGGGTTTTTATTTCTGTTTGTAACAGATTTTCATCATCGCCACTTTGCAGCTTGGATGGATGCCGGCAGTGTATTTTGAGGTGATTTCTTCGATAATCTGCTTCATTTCCTTCGTAGCAGGATTAATGTTTTTATCATAAACTTTTCTTTGTGGCGCCAATAAAAAAAAGTATACAGGCTGCAGCTGATATTGCTGATGTAACGCATCCAATTCCTGAAAAATATCAAAAGGATCTTGATGTTTTCCAAGCAAAACCTGCCATCTTTCTTTGAGTAAATTCCATTGCCCAAATGAGCGGATAACACCGGCCATATTTCTAACAAAGCCTTTGCCTTGGTAACTGTAGGCCATGTCTATATCGTAAGTGGGAAGAAAGCTGGCAGTTGG
>JAYUTQ010000424.1:0-7128 GCA_043755055.1 Chitinophagaceae bacterium
AGCAAAAAGGCTTCCATCTGACCATTTTATGTCATTTGCTATATATGTAAATGGGGTAATTAAACCATGTTGTACCAGTGGGTCGTAATTCAAATCTCCAGGTTGAAGTATATAGAAAACAACACCACCTTGATGAAAATCGCCTAAAATTACCGTAGTGTCAGTATAATCTTTTACACATCTTACAGAAACACCTCTACCGCGTTCGGCTGAAAAACCATTACTATATTCGCCTGTGTATCCTCCATTATAAAGCATATAAAAATTACTGCCATCCGGTATACCTGGTGATGGCGCTGTTGCATAATATCCTACTTGCCTTAATTTATCGAACCCAGAATTTTGCCCAAATCTTTGCCCACCTGGAAGTGCAGTAAATCCACTAATATTTGTAGCAAGTGTATTTGGGCTTCCCCAATGAATTAGCCCTTTTTCTTTTAATTTGCCTCCAAAAGTGCCGGTATTGCTTCCTAAACAATGATATAAATGCCGCCATTCGTCATAGGTTGGAATATGCCAACCCTCAGGGGCTAAGCCTCTTGGGTCTCTTACAGCATAGTTATTATACAGTTTACCATAAATGGCTCCTAAGGATGGATCGTTATTATAGTAACACCATGCACCTGTGGTTAAGGTATCCCAAATTGCCTGGCTTGTTACTTGCGGAATGATATCGCCATTTCTATAAGTGGCAACATTTAAATTTTTAGTCGTCCAGATTTGGTCACAACTAATAAAATTATCACAAGTCTCATCTCTGTCAACTTTTTTCCATTTGCCAAAACTAAACACCTGTAATTCTCCACAGGTGGTACAATATATCACTAAACCCGAAGCTGGATTTACAATAGAATCTCTTTGTGAAAGAGTTAACCGTGGAGGTAAAAACCCTTGTATATTAGTTGCTACCTCTAAACTTGCACTTATATTAGGTGTGGCAGTACCTATGCTTATTTTTTGAGCAAATAAAGTGGAACAAATATTTAGAAGTAATACTGCTATAATGACTGATTTCATTAGTTTCAATTATTTGTTATTTTTAATCTCTTACACATCTAACTGAAAAGCCTACTCTTTTATCTGCAGGGCCAGCACTTAGTACGGTATTACTATAAGTTAGGTATCTATACCAAATATTTGCCCCGGAGTAAACTGTATTACTCCAAAAAATAGCATTTCCGCCAGTAAAAAAAGTTCCGGTATAATCTCTACCGTTACCAGCTAAGGCAGTAAAGCCACTACTATTGGTAGCCCCGGTATTAGGAGCAGGCCAATGGGCTGTACCCATTTCTTTCATTTTACCGCCGGCAATAACATCGCCACCAAGGCAGGTGCCTAGTGTAGTCCATTCGGCATGGGTAGGTATATGCCAGCCTATAGGCGCCAAACCTCTAACATCGTTTAAAGCATACCAATTATACAACTTACTATAAGTGGCTGCATATGTAGCAGAGTCATTACTGTACCAGCACCATGCACCAGTTGTAAGGTTGCTCCAGGCAGTTGGGTCTGTTATTTGCGGTATTATATCTCCATTTCTGTAAGTAGCTACATCAAGGTTTTTTTTCATCCATACCTGGTTGCATATTGGTATGCCTTGTCCGCTAATGGTACAAGCTGTATCTCTTACCAAATTATTCCATTTGCCGGCAGTATAAATTTGTAGCTCATCACATTCGTAGCAAAATATCATAAGCCCTTCGGCTGGTGTAGCTATGGCATTGCGTTGGGCAAGCGTCATACGTGGGGGTAAAAACCCTTGTGTAGTGCTTGCTATTTCAAGCTTTGCACTTGGGTGTGGTGTGGTAGTGCCTATACCTACGCTTTGGCAATAGCTATTACCTAAAGAAAAAAGTAAAGCAAAAAAAAGTGTAAATGATTTCATACTGTTTTAGATTGGTTGTAATTGTATAAAAATAATTGAGATTTTATGACCATTGGAATAAAAAATATCAGACCTAAGGAATAAAGATTTAGTAGTAGTTGTAATACCGCCGTGGCTTGTTGTTTCACCCGCCACTGAATAGTAGTGATGAAATTATCATTGAACTGTAACCCCGAAATAAAATAAAACAGTTTCATCAATGCAATTTAGATTCAAGTTGTCATCAAATTCAGTTGTTGGTGAAAACACCAATAAAGACAGTCGGTGATATAGAGGCTACCCATCAATCAAAATCTCATTTGCTTCAAAGTCATGAATCGTCAAAGTGAATGTATGGTCTCTGTCATGGTCTGATTCAAACGCAATTTCCCAAATGATAGGTAGGGATTCACATCGGGGAAGTTTTAGATAGACAGGTACAAACTCTTTCTCAAAGTCTAGTATCCTGAAATCCTCTTTGAAGTTTTTAAATTCATTTTCAATTAAAGGAATAATCGTTTGAGATATTTTTAAGTAGTTATCTTCTAGGCTTTTAAAGAAAAGAACTTGTTCTTCTGTTGGGCCGGAGATGTTACCATCAATTCCAATTGCAATAACATCATTTGAGGGTTTAAAATATCTACGGCATTCAAAATAATCAGTGGTAGCTGGTACTTTACCTCCCACAAATAACATTTTCCCAAAGAAGTCATGTTCAATATGTGAGGATTTGCCAAAAATGGAACTGAATAATCCCATAGGTGATATCTTATTTTTATACTTTGGAAGGCTTTCAAGTATTAAGGGCAAAGATTTTAATCTTTACGCCTCAAAGGGGTTTGCTATTTTAATGCCAGAAATTTTTTTAAAATCTCCTGTATTTCTTGTAACTAAAATGAGGTCATAAACAATTGCTGTTGCGGCTATAATTGCATCCGGAAGTTTGATACTGTGTAATTTTCTTATTTCTGCTGTTTTGGTTTTAATGGGTTGTTCTAATTCTATTACCACTGCATCATTTATAAAACTGTGAAGTAGTTGCAAATCATTTTCATTAGCTGTTTTCCAGCAAAGAAGTTCTATTTCTGTAATTGCAGATATTACAGGTAATTCCGTTTTTAGAAGGTCGTCAATAAATTGTTCCGCATTAAGTGGAAACTGTTGTTGCAAATAATAGATAGCAGTATTGGTATCCCACAGATATTTTACTCCCATTCGTTACGTAGTTCGTTTAATTGTGTGTCAATATCGGCGATAGGTTGCTTTGTCATGGCGCCTTTGTATTTGGCGGCCCAGTCAATGTTGGACTCCGGTGCTTGTTTGTCCTTACGAACCCGTATTAGTTGCAGAAGCTCCAGGTCTTGCAAAAGCCTAACGGCCTTGTTATTAATAATATCGATGGTAAGTGTTTGCATTTTATTGAGTGTTAAATGACTTTGTATTTATCAAATTGTCTGTATTCTTTTGCAGTTTTTTGATAAAATCCCCCTCCCTCTAAAAATCCAGCCCCAGCGAAAAATACCAGGAGGGTCTTCCTTTAAAGAAAACGTTCATTTCCCAGGCGGCATCCATTTTTACAAAGTAGCCAAGTAATGTGCTGCGGGCTCCAAAACCATAACCACCGGCAAAGGGGCCAATGCCGCCGGCCTTTTGCTTAATGGTAACCGGCACCTGTTGAAATACGGCTGTGGGCCTTGCCAGTTTATTGTACTTACCGTTCCAGGCCGTACCCAAATCGAAGAACTGTACCAACTGGAAATTACGGAGAAACGCATTGTTAATAGGCCTGTTTACCAGCGTAGGTATTACGGGCAACCGCACTTCGCTGTTGATGACAAAGGCGTTATTTCCATTGGCTACGTTCTGCCTGAAACCACGAAGGTTTACAGCCAATGTCTGATAAATATAACTCTGATCGGCAGCAGGGCGGTTGGCATCATTAAACTTGGGGTTCAGCCAGCCATCGGTTCCGCCGAGGTAATAGATAATTTTGTTATTGCCCCAGCTTACATCGGCAGCGGCACGTACAGCCCAAATAAGGTTGCGGTAAATGGGGTAATAATGCCGTGCATCAAACCCAAAGTTGAACGTAAACTGCCGTTTTTGGCCACTCTCTTTTGTTACCTCTGCTATGGCCTCAAAAAATGCCTTGTACCGTAACCCATGCCAGATGTTTTGCGATGGATTAATGGTATTGTCGTACACATATTCAGCTTTGGTTAGTATGAATTTGCTGATTTGGTCAGGTATGTTCAGGCTGAGGCGGTCGCTGGCAAGCGGTACAAATTTATCGCTGCGGTAAGCGGCCGAAACCCGTACACTACGCACAATATCAAGCGGATAAGCCACATTGGCCTGATAAATATTGGTAAATAATTTGGCGTTATAAGTAGGTACACCATTAAAAGAAATGGCATAATCGCTGCTGGCACCATGGTAATAAGTAGCGCCCCAATCGATACGTTTTCTAAAGTTTTCGAAAGCCACATAATACTGGTTGTCTCTAAAATTAATGCCGGGCTGCACGCCGCCACTAAAGCGGTAATCTTCCATTACATCGCTAATGGTAGCGTTAAAACCAAAGTTCAGGTTGTTGCCATTGTTAAGCCGTATGGGGCCGCTGCCACCGCCGTAAGGCTGGTATTTACCAGTTAAAATAGTATTGGAAATACCTGCCAATACCTGATCCATAGAGTATTTAATGCGGTATTTGTACAGTTTGGCTTTGCCCAATTCTGTTTCGGATCCATAGCCTAACGAACTTCCGGTTGTGCCACTATCCGGCTTTTCGTTTTCAAATTCTGTTTGAAAAAAGCCATCTTTTTTAATTAAGGTATCGCCTTTTTGGTACAAAGTCTCTTTGCCTTCGGATGCCTTTTTTTCTGCAATCAATGCTTTTACATATGGCGTTGGTCTGGCGGTTACGTTCCTGTTTCTCAGGGCAAGGCTGTCTATTTTAAGGCGGTATAAAAATTTAAAATCTCCCTGCCTTGTTACTTCGCTTACCTGTCCTATTTCGCCACCGGTGCGGGTTTCGGCTATACTGCTCTGGTAATTGGTTAGCGGAAATGTATAGCTGGAATCGCTGGTTACGGCTATATAACCAATGCTGTCGGGTTCGCTGCGGCCCCACACTTTAAGGGTGCTGTCTATTTCGGCCAATGGTGGGTTGCGGAGCACTTCGTCACCAATAATAATCAGTGTATCAAGGCCTTCGGCTTTTGTGGTAAAGTAGCCGGCATAGCGGTTGCCAATACCGCTTTCATCACTCACAAAAGTAAAGTGGTTCATATTGTACTGGCTTGGGTAACGGGCATTACCATAATTGAGTTTGGTAAGCTGTGTTATTTGCCTGAAGCCGCCCTTCTTTTGTACATCTACCAAAAACACGTTGTACCTGTTTTTGCTTGGTATAGATGTGTCGCCACCTTTAGCTTCGGCCGTAGGCCTGTTGCTTGAAAAAATTACGCCGTATTTATTGGGGAAAGAAACAAAAGCGCCATCCACATCATCCCACACATCATCGGTTAGCTGATCTACGGTTTGCTTGTCTATTTTGTAAACAAACAAATCGGTGTGGCCATTTTTTACCGCACTAAAAACCAATGTGTTGGCATCCAGCATATACTGCATATCCTGCACCTGCTCAAAAAAGGGCGTAAGATCTTGCTTTACCCGGTTGGCACGGTTTACGATGTCGTACACCTGTAGCCATACCTTATCATTTTCCCAATACACATAGGCGAGGCGGCTGCCTTTTCCATCCCATGCCATAATAGGGTAGTTGGGGTTTTTCTGGTGTTTGTACACCCGCACACCATTGCCCAATAATACTTTACGGTTTACATAATTTTCTACCAATACCACATTGTAGCGGCCTTTGTTATACTCGGCCACTGCCCATGTGTACAGCTTTTTATTTGGGTTTGGGGTAAACCGGAAAAAGTCTTTGTTATTGTCCACTTCTTCTGTTACGGCTATGGTTCCTTTAGGGTACACACGGCGGCCCTTCAGGTCTTTGTAATACTGGTCGCTTTCAAAAGTCATAAAGTCTTTCAGCACTTCTTTAAACTTCTTTTTACAAATGCGTTGCGAAGCAGAATTGAGGTTTTTGTATAAAATGGCCAGGTACATAAAGTAGGTCACATTTTCCTTTTTGTACTTGGTAGCTATGTAATGCCAAAATGCATGACCGGCAATGTCTTCTCTTTCGAAAGCAAACTGGTAAAAATTGTTGTAACGGCCGCTCAGCAAGGCACTGCGGAGTTCATCATCCATGCGTTGACCCCAGTTTTCGGCAGCGTACGCAACGTAGCCATCGGTAAGCCATTTTGGTAAATCCAACAGGGCAGCGTTGCCGGCAAATTCGCCAATATTGTCGCCAAACAGGCGGGTATCAAACAGCAGTTTTGCAATGCCTTCCCGTATTTGCCGTTTCAGGTCTTCGTGGTTGCCGTTAAAATACACCACCATTTTATTGTTTACCAATCTTGTTTGTCCTCCTACGTCTTGTATATCGTTGCCGAGGCCTACGTTGGTGGCTTGTACATCATCGTAGCTATTGTACAGAATAATATTGCAGCGGCGCTGAAGGCTTATTTCGGTAAACGCTTCCATGGCCGGCAGCTCTTCTTCTGCCACCTGCAGTACATATTTTGCCAGCTCCAAACCGTTTTGGGTAAAGTGTACATTAAAGTTTTCGGTTTGGTAAAAACGCCAGTTAAACTTATGGTACTGTATGCGGTTTTTACCAAATTTTACAGCACTTACCTGTGCCGTTGCGGTATTGATAATGGCAGTTTGCAACATTACAATAGCAAACAAGGCAATTGGTTTCATTACTTTCTTTATGTTCATATAAATACGCTCAGTTTTATTCTTCATCCGGTTATTGCAGTGCTGCAAATTCGTTGTTATTAACAGAAATAGGGCATTTAAAATTAGGCGTTTCTTGTTAAAAGTAACAAGGTTGGGTAAACAAGGTTCGGGAAGCAAGCCTCAAGGTTCAAGATACAAGGTTCAGGCCACAAGCTGTATGGTTTAAGGTTTGTGGTTCAAGGTTTAGGATTCAAGTTGTTTGCTGGCTATTTTTACAAAAATCAAAGGCTGGTATTTTGCTTACATGGATATTTGGTGATTCAAGTCTGTTTTGAAAAGATCAGATTTAAAACTTATAAACCCAGCGTACAACAATTCAATCTCCAATTACTTTGGGCTTGAACCTCGACGCTTAAAACTTGAACCTTATCTGATATGCTCCACAT
>JAYUTQ010000425.1:0-3149 GCA_043755055.1 Chitinophagaceae bacterium
TAAAGATTTAAGCGGAACAGCACAGGAATTAAGCGAAGAAGCAAAACGTGTAGGCAAGCAGGCCGGCGATGCTTTTAAAGCCAGTGCCAGTAATGTAATGGGAGATACTGCCAGTGCTGTACGCCGTAACCGTGGCGGCCTTGGTAATGCCATCGCTATTCTTGTAAAAGCATTTGTATTTTTTGTAATTGGATGTGTGGCATTGGGATTATTTGCCGGATTTATAGCTCTGGTTGGTGGCGGCGTAGGCGTACTGCCTTTAAAAGAGTTCTTTTTAGAAGGCGTATGGCAAAATACCTATGCATGGGGCACTTTACTGCTTTTTATAGGCATCCCGATCCTTGCATTTATTACATGGTTGATCCGCAGGTTAATGAAGGTAAAAACACAAAATCGTTTTATCGGCTACTCTTTTTCAGCACTTTGGTTTGTAGGTTTATTTTGCCTTATAGCCTTAGTAGCATCCGTTAGCCGCAACTTTAGCACACCCAATTCTAAAACAGAAGATTTTGCATTAAGCCAGCCAGCCACGGATAATTTACTGGTAAAAGTTGTGCCCGATACCCGCCGAGGCTACAGCAACTGGATAGATTTTGATGGGGTAATAAGTGTGGAAGATGACAGCCTGTATGTGAATACGGTTAGGGTAAACATTATCAGAAGTGCAGACAGCCAGTACCATGTACACACAGTTAAAATTAGTAATGGAAGAGATAATGGAAACTCAAGATCGTTGGTAGAAAAAATAGATTTCCCTATAGCACAACAAGATACAGTGCTGTACCTGCCACAAAGCTTTGGCATCAGTAAAGATGATAAATGGCGTAACCAAAGGGTATTGGTAATTATAGAAGTTCCGGTAGGTAAAAAAATTAAAATGGATGAAACCGTGTATGATTACGACTATTTTAATGTAGAGTTCGGCAACCGCCGCAACCGCCGCATTAACCTGCCCCGCAACTGGCAGGATGGCGAAAACTGGCATGAAAACCGCACCATGATTATGACAGGAGAAGATCTGGTGCCACTATACCGAAAAGGCAGAGATAACAAGCAATACAGATACGATGAAGAAGAAATAAACATCGAAATTGAAGAACCAACTCCTACAAAACCTGAGCCACCGGCCGCACCTCAAAAAAGCAAAAAGGATTCTATTATAAAAGCATTTATAGATTCTGTTAATAAAAGAGATACTACCTACAGATATAGCAATATTGAGCCGGAAACCGAAAAGCAGCTTACAGAAACCAATGCAGTAGAAAATTCATTTTCGCCACTGTCTATTTTACCAGATATGAAATAAAAAAAGCGGGGCTGCAAGCTGTTTCTTTTAACAGAAAACATGGCGGCCCCGCACATAAAAACAAATCGATGCGGACAATGCATCGCTATGTTTAGGTTGGTAAACCCCGCCGTTCCCGGTGGGGTTTCGTTTAAAAAAACTCCTCAAAAATAACGCTAATGATACAGCAGGAAACTACAACTTCCAACATCACTCACAACACAAAAGCACAGGTGCTTTGGGAAATTTCTTTTGTAAGTAGCATTATATTTTCACTGCTGTTGCTGGCCGTTAATTTGTAAATTAGCCGAAGCAATTAGTAGTAATGCATTTCCCAAAAAGTACTGTCATTGCGAAGCAGGTTCTTGCCTGCTGTGGCAATCCCCTGATTTTAATTACGCATTTTGAATTAAAATAAATACCCATTTACAATTTATAGGTCAATTAATGCCTTGCACAAAATCTGCCAATAACAGCCACCAAAAAAGCCCTGAAAAATCTTCGGGGCTTTTTTATCTTCAAAAACAATTTATTTCTTTAATCCAATCTCCCTCAGCCTTTCGTCAAGGTATTCACCCGCAGTGGCATCCGGGTAAGCTTTAGGTGTCGCATCATCTATACAGCTTTCAAGGCAGGCCAAACTCATACTGCCTTTTGGATGTAAAAAAAATGGAATACTAAAACGGCTGGTGCCCCAATGTTCTTTCGGCGGATTTACCACACGGTGCGTAGTGCTGCAAAGTTTGTTGTTGGTAAGGCGTTGCAGCATATCGCCTACGTTTACCACTATCTGTCCGGGTAGTGCAGTTACGCCCACCCATTCTCCTTGTTTGGTAAGTATTTGTAAGCCTTCGGCCGATGCACCTACAAGCAGGGTAATCAGGTTAATATCTTCATGCTGTTCTGCACGGATGGCACTCTTAGGTTCGCTGGTAATGGGCGGGTAATGGATGGCCCTTAAAATGGAATTGCCATTGTGTACATATGCATCAAAATAATGTTCATCCAAACCCAAATAAATAGATATGGCCTGTAACAAAGCCAATCCGCTTTTTTGAAAATTACTGTACGCCGCTTCCATGGTAGGCTTTAATTGTGGTATTTCTTCTACGCCTACATTGTTGGGATATTCTGCTGCAATCGGGTCGCCATCGGTAACCGTTTGGCCAAACTGGTAAAACTCTTTCAGGTCTGGTGCATCGCTGCCTTTGGCATGTTCTTTACCAAAACTGGTATAGCCACGCTGTCCTGCAAGTTCGGGCTTTTCGTAGCTGCGTTTTAAATCGCCGGGCAGGCTAAAAAAAGACTTTACATAATTATACAATTCATCTATCAGTTCCTGCGGAATGCCGTGGTTTTTTACCGCCACAAAACCTACTGTCTCGTAAGCATTGCCAAGCTCGGCCACAAATGCTTTTCTTTCTTCATCTGTACCTTGGGTAAATTTTGCAAGGTCTACACTGGGTATTGCCATATCAATCGTTTTAGTTAGTAGATTTAATTTTTTATGCGTACCTGCAAAAGTACACAACGCTTTTGTTTAACCAACTATAGAATATCCATTCAGCATTATGGCGACAGTTAACTCCGGTCTTAAAAAATTCCTTTCAAATTTTTTACGCTACTCAGAACCCTTAAGGCTATTGGGCAACATGCCACGCTTGTGCCGCATTACAGCAACGGTGCTTTTTGCCATACTCGTTATTGCATTGCCATCCTGCAGCGAAATGAAATATCCGGTTACTAGTTATGCCACCGTCAACACCAATCCCAAACCCGATTACAATAATCTTTATTATTGGTCGGCACATCCTAATAAATGGGATACATCCGACAGCTTGCCAAAACCATACCGCAACGATAA
>JAYUTQ010000426.1:0-3145 GCA_043755055.1 Chitinophagaceae bacterium
AACCAAAGAAAAATCAATCAACTTTCCAGCATCTGAATTTAATTTTTTTATGAGTTCGATTTTGTGTTTAGATATTTTAAAAAATGATTGTTGATTTGAAACTGCAATTAAACCTATAGCAATATTTTCCCCACTATAGCTATTGCTTACGTATTTTAAAATACTCAAGTAGGTAATGTCGATATTTCTTTTATTATTGTTTTCCATTTTAATTTAGAAAGGCATTTACTATTCTGATGTTTCGTTCCGAATCGTTAAAGAAATTTTTTAAATGAGCTTTTGCTTTTTTACTAAATCCCCATTCAATTGGAATAAGAGAAACTATGTTGTCATATTCTTTATTAAAGTTCGTGATGTTCTTGAGTAATTCAGACTTTAGTTCGTTATTTATTCTTTTTGGCAAGAATTGAAGAATGTTTTTTGCTAAAGCGGTGGACAAAATACAATCTTTTCTTTCTATTCTTAACATTAAATCCTTAACGTCTTGATAATTAGTGTGGTATGCAAAGGCAGCCGTATGGTCAATTGCATAGAAAGCAATTTTTTCGGAAATTAATGACATTAAAAAATTGGGATTTTCAGGTTTGCGATCCTTATTTCCAATCCACAAATCAAATACTCCAATTTTGATTAAATCTTTGGGACTGTGTAGTTTTTTAAATTGTGTCTTACTTATGCCCGGTAAGAAATCTTGTAACTCTATACTTTTATTAATTTTCTCAGAACCAAAAAACAAGGTGTTATCAAAATATTCTTGTTTATATCGGTTTGAGATTGGGGTTTCATTTTCAATATTGTACTGTAAAACTAGTTCATAAGGGATTTTCAATAAACAAATGGGGGGAACATTTATTTCCCAAGTTGCTAGTGCAAAGGAACAAAAAACCTCATTAATAATTTCGGTTCGGGGTATATCAAGCGTTGTTGTTTTTGCAAAATATTCGTTTCCGTTCCTATCAATTACAAGCAAGGGGGAACTTCCAACAGTTCCTATTTCTTTCACAATTTTAATTGCAAGATTTGTTTTTAATGGGCTAAAAGGCATTCATTTTAAATTAAATACAATGGATTTTTATAAACGAAATAGCAGATTTTATTTAATTAGAAATCTAAAATACATTAATGTTTGATTTGTCAATCAAAATCTATTTTAAGCCTTCAATCTTTCCAACTGTAAATACATCCTGCCCGGTGGCATCGCCGTGCTCCTGTAATTTGCCGAAGGCTGCTGCTGTGGCGTAATTTAAAATTTCCTGTGGGTCATGCTGGTTGTACAGGCCATAGATAAGCCCGGCCATAAAACAGTCGCCGCTGCCGCTGCGGTCGGCTACGCCCTGGCAGGTAAATTCGGGGGAAATAAAAGGTTTGTTATTTGTAAATAATGTAGTGTAATAGAGCAGGTTGTTGGCATCGCCATCAAAGCGGAAAGTGTTAGCCACCGTTTTGCATTTGGGAAACATGCTAATGATTTCTGCAGCGGTAGCCGCAGCATGATCGGTGTAAGCCTGCTTGCTTTTATGGTCGTGTATGTGTTCGTCTATATTGGTGCCAAGCAGGGTATGGGCACTCCAAATATTGCCCATCACCACATCGCAATAAGCTACTAATTGTGGCATAATGTCGATGGGCTGTTTGCCATATTTCCACAAGCGGCTGCGGTAGTTAAGATCTATTGATATGGTGATACCTTTTTTAGATGCGGCCTGTACAGCTTCGAGGCATACATCGGCTACGTTTTGATTGAGCGCCGGGCTGATGGCTGAAAAGTTAAACCAGGATACATCTCTCAAAACCGTGTCCCAGTCGATGGTTCCGGGCTTTAGTTCGGAGAAGGAAGATCGGTCACGGTCGTACACCATGCTGCCTTTAAGGTCGGCACCCCGTTCTAAAAAGTAAATGCCGATACGGTTGCCGGCAAACTGTATGGATGATGTATAAATGCCTTTGTATTCGAGGTAATTAATTACGTGCCTGCTCATAAAATTATCGGGCAGTACGGTGCAGTATTTTACAGGTACATTCCACCCGGCAAGGGCTGTGGCCACATTGGCTTCGGTACCGCCCATGTACAATTGCATAGGGTGTTTGTCCGCCGCCTCATCGTTAGCTGCAGGCGAAATGCGTAAAAGTAATTCGCCAAATGAAAGGACCTTCTTTTTCAAGCCTATTGGGTTTAGAAGTTTAGGGTTAAGAAGCTAGCAAAAAGATGCCATCTGTACTGAACCTGAACGGAGCGTCGCCAATGTTGATGCTATGGAAAAATACTGCTGGTAAACAAAATTTTTCTTCCAATAACCAAGTAATCCACTTAAATTTAGGTATAGACTTATTTCTTCCACCCAAAATATTCATTCGCATTGTTGAAGCAAATATCCTGTATCACCTTACCCACCCATTCTACATTATTGGGCAGTTCGCCGTTCTCTATTTCTTCTCCAAACATATTGCACAGCAGGCGGCGGAAGTATTCGTGCCTTGGGTAACTAAGAAAGCTGCGACTATCGGTAAGCATGCCTACAAACTTACTCAACAAGCCCATATTACTTAGGGCGTTGAGTTGCCTTGTCATGCCATCTTTCTGGTCAAGAAACCACCATCCGCTGCCGTATTGTACTTTACCTGCAACCGAGCCGTCGTTAAAATTTCCAATCATGGTTGCCATCAGTTCGTTGTCGGCAGGGTTAAGGTTATAGATGATTGTTTTGGCCAGTTGGTCGGTACTGTCGAGGCGGTTCATAAATTTGGATAAAGAACGGCTTTGGCTAAAATCGCCAATAGAATCCCAGCCAGTATCGGGGCCAAGTTTGCCAAGCATACGGGCATTGTTATTTCTCAATGCGCCAAGATGGTATTGCTGTACCCAACCTTTTGCATGGTCCCAAATGGCGAACTGATGCAACATGGCTGATTTTATTTTCAGGTTCTCTTCAAGGCTTAGTTCGTTGCCGCTTCTTATTTTATCAAATGCTGCATGTACTTCGGCTTCTGTATAGTCTTCTGCATAAATCTGCTCAAGGCCATGATCGCTTACAGTACCGCCAGTTTCTGCAAAAAAATCGTGGCGGTTTTTTAGTGCATCCAGGTAGGTGCTGTATGATGAAACGCTGATACCTGATGCAGTTTCAACTTTAGCCACATAAGCATT
>JAYUTQ010000427.1:0-7111 GCA_043755055.1 Chitinophagaceae bacterium
TACGATTTCAGATTTACGATTTACGATTTGTTCTAAGCAAACAGTTTGGATATTTTATTGTCTTATTTTAGTTCAGTCTTAAATTTCTTCCTTTTAATATTCAGTTCTTGGTTTTGATCTAATTGCGATTACGTGATTTACTTGTTTTGAAATTATAGATGAATTTCCATTTTTCAATCGGCTAATAAAATTGATTGTAACAAAATTCTACATGTAGTAAACCGTATTTATTGAAATTTTTTGCAACGCCGGATGAATCAAATTGTAAATCCGAAATCGTAAATCGCAAATCAAATTAATTCACACAATGTGCATTTGCACCACACTTGCAAACCGAAAATAATGGTTAATATTGTAACAACAGAAAGATGAAAAAAACAACTATGGATAATAATTTTTCAGCCCAGGTAAAAGAGATCATCAGTTATAGCCGCGAAGAAGCATTGCGTTTAGGCAATGACTTTATTGGCATTGAGCATCTCTTGTTAGGATTGATACGCGACGATGAAAACACCGCCATAAGAGTCCTGAAACAATTCAATGTAGACCTCTTTGAATTGCGTAAAGAAGTAGAAATAGCCGTAAAGGATAAGACGGGAAAAAACATTGCCAATATCAATAGCCTGCCGCTAACCAAGCAGGCCGAAAAGGTAATACGGGTAACGGTTTTAGAAGCCAAAGCACTTAAAAGCCAGTTTGTAGAAAGCGAACATTTAATGATGAGCATTCTTAAAAACAAAGAGAATATTGCTTCGCAAATATTGGGGCAGCAATACGGTGTGGATTATGATGCCTTCCGCAATGAACTAGGCATGGTAAGAAGCCCCGACAACCCCACAAAATCGGAATACACCGGCGACGATGACGACGATTTTGAAGAAGAAAGAAAAGGTGGCTTTGGCAATCAGCCGGGTAAAGGTGCAGGCCGCCAGCAACAGCAGCAGGCCAATGCAAAAAGCAAAACGCCTGTACTGGATAATTTTGGCCGTGACATTACTAAAATGGCCGAAGCCGGAACGCTTGACCCCATTGTGGGCCGTGAACAGGAGATAGAAAGGGTGTCGCAGATATTAAGTCGCCGTAAAAAGAATAACCCCATTTTAATAGGTGAACCGGGTGTGGGTAAGACGGCGATAGTAGAAGGTCTTGCACTAAGAATCGTACAACGCAAAGTGAGCCGTGTACTTTTTGATAAAAGGGTGGTGAGCCTGGATTTGGCAGCATTAGTAGCAGGTACCAAATACCGCGGACAGTTTGAAGAAAGGATGAAAGCCATCATGAACGAACTGGAAAAAAACCGGGATGTAATTTTATTTATTGATGAAATACACACCATTGTAGGTGCAGGCGGAGCAAGTGGTTCGCTTGATGCCAGCAACATTTTTAAACCGGCCCTTAGCCGTGGCGAATTGCAATGTATCGGCGCAAGTACACTAGATGAATACCGTCAGTACATTGAAAAAGACGGAGCACTAGATCGTCGTTTCCAAAAAGTGTTGGTGGAGCAGCCAAGTGTGGATGAAGCTATTGAAATACTCACCAATATTAAAAGCAAGTACGAAGAATACCATAATGTAGACTATAGCCCGGCTGCCATTGAAGCCTGTGTAAAACTGAGTGACCGCTATATGACAGACCGGCTTTTGCCCGACAAAGCCATTGATGTAATGGATGAAGTTGGCGCAAGGGTGCACCTGAAAAACATCAACGTTCCGGAAAATATACTGGAGCTGGAAAAGAAGATAGAAGATGTAAAACTGGAAAAAAATAAAGTAGTTAAAAGTCAGCGTTTTGAAGAAGCCGCTAGTCTTCGTGATGCTGAAAAACGACTTGCAGAACAGCTGGAAGCCGCAAAAGCCGAGTGGGAAGAAGACAGCAAAAACAAGCGCTACCCGATAGATGACGAAGCCATTGCAGAAGTAGTGAGCATGATGACCGGCATTCCTGTAAAACGTATGGTACAGGCGGAAACAGAGAAGCTTCGCAAAATGAACGAAGACATGATGGGCATGGTAGTAGGCCAAAACGAGGCGATTACAAAAGTGGTAAAAGCCATACAGCGTAACCGTGTAGGTTTAAAAGATCCTAAAAAACCCATCGGTACATTTATTTTTCTTGGACCAACCGGTGTTGGTAAAACGGAATTGGCACGGTCACTTGCTAAATACATGTTCGATAGCGAAGACGCTCTTATTCGGATAGACATGAGTGAGTACATGGAAAAGTTCAGCGTAAGCCGTTTAATAGGAGCGCCTCCCGGCTATGTGGGTTACGAAGAAGGTGGACAATTGACCGAAAAAGTACGCCGCAAACCGTACAGCGTTATCCTGCTGGATGAGATTGAAAAAGCCCATCCGGATATTTACAATATTCTGTTACAGGTGTTGGATGATGGACAATTGACCGATGGCCTTGGCCGTAAAATCAACTTCAAAAACACGATGATCATCATGACTTCGAATATTGGTGCAAGGCAATTGAAAGACTTTGGCGATGGTGTAGGTTTTGCCACAGCCAACCGTCAAACCAATATAGATGAGAACAACAAAGCGGTAATAGAAAAAGCCCTGAAACGCACATTCAGTCCGGAGTTTCTCAATCGTATTGATGATGTCATCATCTTTAACAGCCTTACCAAAGAGAACATTTTCGACATCATCGATATTCTGATGAAGAATGTGTTGAAGCGTATGAATGCACTTGGTTTCTCCCTGGAATTATCACCTGATGCCAAAGATTTTATAGCTGATAAAGGTTACGACAGTCAGTTTGGCGCAAGGCCGCTGCACAGGGCTATTCAGAAATACCTGGAAGATCCGCTGGCCGAAGAAATACTGAACATGAACATCAAAAACGGAGATGTTCTGGTAGGCGATCTGGACAAGGAAAACCAAAAAATAACCTTTACATTAAAGGAAGGCAGTGTAAAGGAGATAGATACAAGTGTGGTTTAAACTTGAAACAAAATAGAAAAGGGCATCGCTACGATGCCCCTTTTTCATTTGTATAATCTTGAGAAACTAATAGATTTTAAACACCCCTACTGCCATTTAACCACCAAAGCCTTAGCTTCTTCTTTTGTGGTTTTGTCTTCGGGCATTAGGGTGGGGCATTTTACGCATTGCTGTAAAGCGGCAAGGGCTTTTTCATATTGCTTATTGTAGTAGTAAGCCTTACCCAAAGCCAGGTAATTCAGGGCAAAATAGGGTTCCAGTGTTTTGCACTTTTCGAACGAAGAGATGGCTGTCTCAACAGTGGCTTTGGGTAAGCCGCCATAGAATAGTTTTACAGCCGCCCGTTTTACGGCATTCAGGTTTAGCACTTCGTAATGCCATTTACCTATTACATACCATGATTTACCATGGTTGGGGTTAATTGTTAATGCCTTGTCGGCATAGATTTTTATATTCTTTACAGCTTCCACAGTTTTTTCGTTGCTGGTTTCCACTTCGGTTAGTTTGCCATATACCACGGCATTCATATAGTTGGCATCGGCATTGTTGCTATCAAGTTGTAATGCAGCACCTGCAAAGGTTTTGGCATCGCTATAGTATTTTAATTTAGCGGCTGCATTTTTTTCCCTTGTACCAATGGAACAGTTAATTTCGGCACATTTAATGGCCGCTTTTATATTTTTAGGATTCGCCTGAAATGCTTTGGCATATTTACCAATGGCCAACGTGTCTTTTAATTGCTGTTCTAATTTCAGCCCTTCCTTCATCAATGTTTCAGCATCTTGTGCAGTAGCAAATAAAGTAGCCGCAGCAAGGCCGATAGAGAGTAAAAACTTTTTCGTCATCATGAAATTTTCTATTTGGTAAAGTAAACGAATGAACAGCGAAACTGGTTGTTAAGGGGGATAAAAAATTAGGGGATTGGTTGATTGGTTGATTAGTTCATTAGTTCATTAAGTAAATAATTTTTTAGCAAGGCACTACAGTTTTCAATTTTTAATTGGTATTCGCTTCAACCAATTAACCGATCAACCAATCAACTAATCAACCACTCAACCAATCAACCATTCAACCGATCAACCAATCAACTAATCAACCACTCAACCAATCAACCAATGAACTAATCAACCAACTCCTACCTTTGAATCAATGAATCACCTTAAGGCCCTTCGGAAATATTTTTGGAAATACAGGCTCAGGCTTTTTGCCGGATTGCTGTTTATTGTGGCTTCCAACTATTTTGGCGTACTGCCGCCACAGATTACCGGCTTTGTGGTAAATAAGGTGCAGAACATTATTGAGCACAAACCCACTGCACCCGTTGCATTGCAAACCGATCCGCTCATCAATGTCTTTATTGCATGGACCAATCAATTAAACTTTGGCCCCGGTGCCATTGTAGCACTTTGTGGTATTGCCATTTTAGTAATGGCCCTGCTTCGGGGTTTGTTCATGTTTTTTATGCGGCAAACCATTATTGTAATGAGCCGCTACATTGAGTACGATCAAAAAAACGAAGTGTACCAACACTACCAAAAACTGGATACACAGTTTTACAAAACCCACAGCACCGGCGACCTCATGAACCGCATTTCGGAAGATGTAAGCAAGGTGAGAATGTATACCGGTCCATCGGTGATGTACTTGATAAACCTTGTAACCACCATTTTTTTTACCGTATTTAATATGTGGGGCAGCGAACCAAAACTGACCCTTATAGTGCTGGCCCCGTTGCCCATTTTGGCCGTTACTATTTATTATGTAAACACCATCATCCACCGCAAAAGCGAAAAAATACAGGGCTTGCTAAGCGACCTTACGGTAAATGCACAACAGAGTTACAGCGGCATACGGGTAATAAAAAGTTATGTGCAGGAAAAAGCCATGCTCGACTTTTTTAACCGCAACAGCCAGGATTACCGGAAGAGTGCCATTGGCCTTGCCAAAGTAGAAGCCATTTATTTTCCATCCATGTTTTTGATGATTGGCATCAGCACACTCGTTACAATTTTGGCAGGCGGTATTTTTTTACACGATAACAATGTGGCAAGGGCTGCAGGCCTCACTGTAATGCCACATCCCGGGATAGATGTGGGTGTTATCGTAGAATTTATCATGTACATCAATATGCTCACTTTTCCGGTAAGTGCTATTGGCTGGGTGGCTAGCATGATACAGCGTGGTTCTGCTTCGCAAAAAAGGATCAACGAGTTTTTAAATACCCAACCAACCATTGTTTCGCCAACGGCGGCAAACAATACAGCACTGGATGGTAATATTGAATTCAGCCATGTGTCATTTACCTATCCGCACACAGGTATTAAAGCCCTGCAGAATTTTTCGCTTAACATAAAAGCCGGGCAACGGGTGGCTATTATTGGTAAAACCGGCAGTGGAAAAAGTACCGTTGCCCAACTACTCCTCCGCATGTACGATACCACAGAAGGCAGTATTCTTTTAGATGGCAAACCCATTGCAGGCATGGATTTACAAGCATTGCGAAAGCAAATAAGCTATGTGCCGCAGGATGTTTTTTTATTTAGCGATACGGTAGAAAACAACATCAAATTTGGCAACGAAAATGCCAGCCATGAAGATGCCATACATGCTGCAAAAATGGCAAGTGTGGCCGGCGAAATAGACCGGTTTGAGAATGGCTACGAAACCATTGTAGGCGAACGTGGCGTAACACTCAGCGGCGGACAAAAGCAGCGGCTGTCCATAGCAAGGGCTTTGCTAAAGCCGAGTGCCATTATTATTTTTGATGATTGCCTTAGTGCCGTAGATGCCCGTACCGAACGGGAAATTCTCACCAATCTGGATGAGCAATTAAAACATAAAACGGCCATTATTATTACGCATCGCATTTTCTCGATGATGCAGTTTGATAGCATTATTGTTTTAGATGATGGGCTGATAGTAGAAAGCGGTACCCATGAAAATTTATTGGCAGCAAATGGTGCCTATGCAGAACTCTACAGCTTGCAGCAGGAAGAAGACCAGATAAATAATTAGATGTTTAAACAGCGTTTTTTATGTCATTAAAATGCTTCATTTCAAAATTTGGCTGCTTCAATAATCCCTATATATTTGTAATGCGTTTTAAAATTATAGACGACACTAACTTAAAAACCTAACAACTGTGGCTTACGAAAACAACGACAAAAGACAGGAAAGTGTGTACAGCAGCCGGGTAAAAGCAGGAAAGCGCCGGACTTATTTTTTTGATGTAAGAGCCACAAGGGCCAACGATTATTTTTTAACCATTACCGAAAGCCGTAAGCGTTTTGATGATGATGGTTACGATCGCAGCAAGCTATTTTTGTACAAGGAAGATTTCAACAAGTTTATTAAAGGCCTTGTAGAAGCGGTAGATTTTGTAAAGACAGACCTGATGCCCGACTTTGATTTTGATGCCTTTAACCACGAAGGAAACGAATACGAACCCAATGCCAATGGCGGCGGCTACACCAACGGGGCTATCGTAGCAGCGGCTACACAAGAAATGGTAGCAGCAGTGGTGGCAGAAGCGCCTGTAGCCGAAACCCTTGCTACGGAGGAAGCTGTGACTATAGAGCCGGAATCAATGACGCTTGCTGCGGAATTAGTTGCTTCTGAAATGGTTGGGCCAGCTGTTGCAGAAATAGAAGAAGTAGATAAATGGTAACAAAAATTTTTTTAAATAATGTCCCGCCCTTCGGCGGGATTTTTTTTGGAATAAATTTTTGAAAATTACTGGGTCAAGAAGCTCGTTATACAAATCCGAAATCCCAAATCATAAATCATAAATCTTTTTTATTCTTCCACATAATTCAAATCTTTACCAAATGTTTCTTTGGTAAAAAACAAAGCAGTAACGGCAATGGCCATAATAAGAATGCCAGCTATCCATGTGCCGGTTACATAGTCTGTTTTGCTCCGCAACGTATTGCAAAGAATAATCATACCGTATAATAACCCTCTTACAAAATTTGGAATGGTAGTGGCGGCTGTAGCCCTCAGGTTGGTACCAAACTGCTCTGCACCCATCGTTACAAAAATGGCCCAGAAGCCAGTGGCAAAGCCCAGTCCGGTGGCGATGGGTGCAGAGCAGTTTGGTACCAACCTGAGGGCTACAGCCGCCACTACCATTCCAAATTTTGTAAGAGGGTTATTAT
>JAYUTQ010000428.1:0-3136 GCA_043755055.1 Chitinophagaceae bacterium
GGGCATTACCATTAATTGTGCCACCAAGTACCAGGCTTTTTTGCTCCGCTATAGAGGTAAGCGTTTCTATTTTAAAGTTACTAAACAGTATTTCTATTGGCGATGTGGCAGACGCTTTTGTATTATTAATACTTAATGATTGAGTGCCATTGCTGATAACAAAATTATTGACCCGTAAACCAGTGGCATCGTACTGTATAAAGTTATTTGCCCCTACATTCCATTTGGCAAAATCAAGTAGTAGGTCTGGCTGCAAAACAAGTTTAACACCATCTGGTATTTGATTGGCAGCAGCCGAAAGCTGGTACTTCGATTCACCTTTTACATCTTTTAAATCCAGAGCGGCTGTTAATACATTATTACTAAGATTACCACCAATCGTGGTTTTATAAATATTGAAATCCTTATTACCGGCTCCGTTTATGCTGGCTGCATATGCCAGCGATTGCTCATTAGCTGATGCAGTAAAAGTGAGACTGTCTACCTTTTGTGCACCCAAAACAATCTTTGGTGCCCTTGCTATCACATTTAAATTATTTAATATGCTGTTGAAGGCCATATCCAGTCGGATGGTATCACTACCCTTTAACTGCGGCACCAACTGCTCCAGCATTTTCGAGGGTATCAGTTTGGTATATAATGTCCAGTTTTGAGGGGCAATTGAAATGTCCTTAAACCCTGGAATCGTGTAATATTTATTAATTGTTTTTTGCAAAGCGGTAGCTATTTCTGTGAGCCTGTACTGCCCGTCAAGCCGCAGCTGTATGGCTTCTGAAGCAATTGCTATGTTTCGTTCCAAACCATTTGCAGCTGCAGTAATGGAAATGCTATCAGCTTTATATATCTGGCCGGAATCGTTAAAAACAAGGTTATTAATAGTAACCGTTCCTATTAAAGAATCAAGATTGGCTACCGGAAGATTGGCTACAATATCGCCTTTAAGACTGTATTGTTTGTTCAATAGCTTCAAGGCATACAAATTCATCGTATCCACCTGCATGTTTAACTGTATAGATGGATTTTTTGCTTTCATATCGGCTGTTGCCTCCATGGTAAAAGCAATATTGCGATCGTTTATAATTGCGTTTGCAAAAATATTACCGCTATTAGCATCTGCTTTTACCATCAGGTTTGTATAAGTGTAGCCCTTTACAAAAGCAGATTGAACATTACCCTTTATGACAGCACTTGCAGTTTTCATATCAAAACCTTTACCCTTTGCCGTAAAGTTCATGGTTACTTTCCCAAGCATATCTTCCTGTTTCAGCAGGTATCCTGCATCTACATTATTAAGTTTTGCTGCAATGTCGTATGATTCATTTTTTACATTAATATTACCCTTAACGAAAATATTCCCCCTGTTGGTTTGTATCAACATGTTGGTGGTTATAGCATCCATGGTTCCTTTAATAGTGCCTGTTGCTCCAAGGCTTTCGGGCAGGCGAATATTATCGGGTATGGACCCTGCAGGTATAAATTTTAAGAGATCGGCCCTGGTAGTTCGAAAGTTTGAAATGGCCATATCAAATACCGTTTTATTGGCATTTGGCAGCCCCTTTATATTACCCGACAATACAATACTGGTGTTACCTATACCACTAATTTCTAATTGTGGAATATTCAGATTTTTAAGATAACCCTTTACTGCGCCGTTAATTTTTACAATGGCATTTTCATTGCCCTTAAAAGGAGCCATTCCTGCATAATCCGGTAAAAATGCGAGTATATCTTTTACGGCCACAGAAGACTTACTCAGACTCGCATCAATAAAAATTTCGCCGGGCTGGCTCGTCATTTCTTCGATAGAAGTGTACCTGATGGCAATTTTATTTTTAATAGTTGTTCTGTCTGTTTGTAGCAAAAGGTTGGTGAGGATTGCCCCTTTTTGACCATATATAAAATCGGTTTGCAGGGTTTTTAACACAAAGCCGCTCTGGTCTTTAAAAGTCAGTTGCCTGATATTGCCTCTCATAGTATCCGGGCTAAAAATAAGGTTGTTGCCGTCTAATGCAAGCCCCTTCAAATACAGGTGACTATTATCAAACCCCCGCGGAATTTTAGGATTGTTATTATCGTCAAACTGAATCTCGTTGTTGGCAAACAGCAGTTTGTCAAAAGTAATTTTCCACGGGTTATTGGCCTGTGCTGCAATCTCTTTCCCAACTTCTTTTACTGCTATTTTAGATTGTTCCGATTTACCCATTAACACCATTATTTTGGTGTTACTTAATTCGGTATTGCTAAACTGCAGGTGCAATTTAGACAGGTCTGTTTTTTTTAATTCGGTTTTAAAAACGCCAAGGTTAAGTTTGGTAGCAAGTGCTGAAATCTTATTGACGTAATCAACTTCCACATTTTTTACATCCAATGTGCCAAGCGTCAATGCTAAATCAAAAGGCTCGTTGCTTTCTGCTTCCACCACAGCCATAGGTTCTGGTATAAACAAAGGCTTGTATTGCCTTATTTTTATCCGGGTATCTGCCAGCGAAATTTTTGGCAGGTCGAACACGTATTTGAAAGGATCGAATGTTTTGAAGGCCGTTTCAAAATGGCCCAAAGAAAATGTTGCATCATTACCCGTTACGTCGTCGGTGAAACTTCCTCGTATTCGGTTCAATACAATTTTATCGAGGCTGAATTTGAGTGTACTTCCACTAGTGTCTTTTTTTGTGAGCATATCCTGCGATACAAATGCTTTGACTATATAGTCGTAGTTGAATGCAAATTCATCTCCACGCCGGCTAATATTTGCATTTACACCATTTAATTCCAGGTATTTTATTTCTACGGTACTCTTTATTAATTTCAAAAGGGCAATATCTACCTGCAGTTTTTCTGCAAACAATAAGGTGTCTTTTTTCTGGTCTTCGAAATACACATTTTCTAAAATCACCTGTTTAGGAAAGCTTAGTGTTAGTTTACCAATTTCAACCTTGGTCTTAAGTTTTTTCTCCAGATAAACGACTACTTTTTTTCTGGCATAATTTTGTACGGCTGGTATTTGAATTAGGATATACACTAACAAAACGAGGAACAGCAGACTTGCAATTACCCATAACTAGCCTTGTTTCCGAGACGAAAAATGAATTTTACTTTAAAAAAAATACTACGTAAAACGGGCAAGGCAGCGTTATGG
>JAYUTQ010000429.1:0-3122 GCA_043755055.1 Chitinophagaceae bacterium
GTTTCATGCTATGCCGTAGCAAATATTCATATTGTATTTTAAAAAGGCATTAATTTTTTATGATGTTTTATCATTTAAAGGAAAATATATTCCCACAAAAAATTAAAGATGACCGCAAAACAGTAAGGGCATTTTTTAATAAAAACAAAAACCCCATAAGCCCTGCTATCGATTGGATGTACGACAAGTATTTAAAGATGAACAGCCAGCCAAAAGGCAAAGAAAGTTACAACGAAGTAGTAGGCTGGCTGATAGCTTATGCCACGAGGTACGGTTGGGATAAAATTTAGTTGAATTCAATCAATATTACCCGGCTAAACTTTGATAAAATACAACCTGGGCAAGGGGATGGGGTGAGGCGATATAGGTTGATATCCAAATTCAACGTATTGGTCGCAGAATAATTACAATTCGAAACATCTGGCTACCAACACAATATTCCTTTCTATATCTTGCTACTTAATTATTTTGTGCCACAAAGCAAAATACGCAACCAAGATGGATGTAAAAATGGAACCGAGCTGGAAAGAACAGTTGAAAAACGAATTTACCAAGCCTTACTTTTTGCAGATTGCTACACACCTTAAAATGGAAAGGGCAGCCGGTAAAATTATTTATCCGCCGGGTTCGCAAATGTTTAATGCTTTTGATAAAACGCCGTGGGATAAAGTAAAAGTAGTGTTGCTTGGTCAGGATCCGTACCACAATCCGGGACAGGCTATGGGGCTGAGTTTTTCTGTGGCCGATGGTGTACCTCCGCCACCATCGCTGGCCAATATGTACAAGGAATTACTAAGTGATATTGGGATGCCTATACCCAAAACCGGCAATCTTACGCCATGGGCATTGCAGGGTGTTTTGCTTTTAAATGCATCGCTTACCGTACGTGCCAATGAGCCCGGAAGCCATGCTCAGATTGGCTGGCAGCAGTTTACCAACGCCGTTATTCAAAAAATTTCAGACGAGAAGAAGGGGGTTGTTTTTTTATTATGGGGCAAATTTGCACAGGTAAAACAAATGCTGATAGACGAGGGGAAACACTATGTATTAAAAGCGGCACACCCATCACCATTAAGTGCATACAATGGATTTTTTGGCTGTAAGCATTTTAGTAAAACCAATGCCCTTTTAATGAAGGAAGGAATGGAAGCTATCAATTGGGCGGTTTAAACATTGTTGGTCATTAGGTCAATTGGTCATTAGGTCATTAAGTCAATGGGTCAACTGTTAGGTCAATAATAAAAAACAAAATGATTTATTGACCCCATGACTATTTTATAAAAAGTATGAACTTATTTAAAAATATTTTCGGCAGGCTTTGGGCAGCATGGGGCATTATTGCTTTTACGGCAACCATGCTTGTGGTCATCATTCCGCTTTGTCTTACATGGCTTATACCCGAGCCAATGGGGATGCGGGTGTATGCCCTTATCAGCCGGTGGTGGATGCGGGTATTTTTGTTTTTAATAGCATGTCCTTTTAAAGTATACGGGAAAGAAAATTTTAAAAAGGGTGAGAATTATGTGGTGATTGGCAACCATAATTCGCTGATGGATGTGCCGCTATTAACGCCCTTTTTGCCAGGAGGCAATAAAACAATTGCCAAAAAAGCCATGGCCAAAACACCACTCTTTGGCTGGATTTATGCACGGGGAGCTGTATTGGTAGATAGAAACAGCGACGCAAGCCGCCGCAAAAGTTTCGACGATATGCGGCAGGTTTTGGCCACCGGCCTCCACATGCTTATTTACCCGGAAGGCACAAGAAACCGCACCGGGCAACCGTTAAAATCTTTTTTTGACGGTGCTTTTAAATTGGCTACGCATACACAGAAAAATATTATTCCGGTGTGCATATTTGGTACCCATAAGGCCCTGCCGGTGGATAAACCATTTTATCTGATGCCCACTATTCTTCGGGTGTACATTTTGCCACAGATTAATGTGGAAGGCCATACTTCCGAATCGCTTAAAAAATTATGCTTTGATACCATGTGGGGTTTTGTTGAAAGTAAAAGCAAGAAATAGTGTTGTAGGATTTTTCACCGCAGAGACGGAGAGAAAAAGAGCTCCGCAGAGATGTAGTATACCAAATTTTCTTCAGAATGTAATTTCTCCGCTTTCTCCCCGGCTCCTTATCTCTGCGGTAAAAATCTCTTAAACTTTACTAGCGGCAAACAATTTTTAGCAGTTGCAGTTACCTTTAGTTAAATACTATAATTATGAAAAAAATACTTTTCGGTTTAGGCATCGTTTCATTAGGCCTGGTGGCTTTTAAACCAGGAACTGAATTGGCGATTGGTAGTTCCTTACCAAAGGGCAACAATACATTACAAGACGTTTCCGGCAAAGAAATTACTTTGCAATCATCTATCAATAAAAATGGATTGCTGGTAATGTTTAGTTGCAATACCTGCCCTTATGTAATTAAAAACGAGGCACGTACTATAGAAGCCTGCAACTATGCCATTAAAAACGGTATGGGTGTAGTGGTGCTTAACAGTAACGAGGCTAACCGTGGTGGCGAAGACAGTTTTGAAGCCATGAAGGCTTACGCCAAACAGCAGGGCTACAAATGGAATTATGCTGTAGATAAAAACAACGAAATAGCTGATGCATTTGGTGCCAACCGTACACCGGAATGTTACCTCTTTAACAAAGAAGGAAAACTAGTGTACCATGGTGCTATAGACGACAGCCCAAGCGATGCGGCAGCAGTACAAAGGCACCACCTGAGAGAAGCAGTAAACGAGTTAAACCAGGGTAAAGATATTTCTGTTAAAACCTCCCGTAGTGTTGGTTGCAGCATTAAAAGGAAGGCATAAATACACAAATAGCTATAAATGATATCAAACTACAACGGGTTTCAGCAATGCTGGAGCCCGTTGTAGTTTGATTGGTAAGTCTTCTAAAATTTGAAACAAAATTCTATTTTATCGTTTAATTTAGTTTTCAATCTGAAAACTATTCATTAGTTTCGTTCATGAACGTTACTAATCGAAAATCGTTGCCTTTTATATTAAAAGAGGCGGTTCCGATCCGCATGCCCGGTTTGCTTGTCGCAACGACGTGGCCCTTTTCGATCAGATCAATCATGTGCGCAAGGATCGATCGGCCAGCCGC
>JAYUTQ010000430.1:0-3121 GCA_043755055.1 Chitinophagaceae bacterium
GCCATAAGATGAAGTCATTTTTCAAATACATATTTTGATCGTTTACTTTACCGGAATGATGATATAATCATTCTACTTAGAATACCTAAAAGTTTTTTCTACATTCGGATTCAATTCAAAACCACTACCATGAAAAAAATTCGCATCCTTCTAATCTCCGCTTTAGCTATACAAAGTGCATCCGCACAAAATGTAGGTATCGGCACATTAACCCCTAATGCAAAACTTGATGTTAAGAACGCTACTTCTGCGTATGTGGCCCAGTTTAATGGACTTGCACCTATGTATATGGGTATTTTTGAAAACGACATCTATCGTGGCTATTGGGGCTCTTATTCCGGCGCAGTTGAAGATGTGGATTTTGGTACCGGTAGCGGTAATGTGGCAGGAAAATTACATTTTACCATTCAGGCTATACCAAAACTAACGATTGGGAACACCGGCAATGTTGGTATTGGCACTATTAACCCCAACCATTTAATACATATAAATGGTGGCGATTTATTTGTACAGTCCAGTTCGGGTAAAATCCGGTTTGGATACGATGGCAACAATGAATGGCAACTGGCCACCACAGGTGGCGGCGCCGATTTAAGGTGGTACACCACTACAGATGGAGGAACAACTATAGCACCAAGGCATTATTTTAGCCAAAACGGTAATGTAGGCCTAGGGGGGTTTAGTGGCTCTGGGACACCAGATGTGCCACTACACATTAAAAATACAGCAAGTCACATGTTAAAAATAGAAGGAAACAACCCATTTCTATCCTTGTACGATAATACGGATGGCTATAAGGGCTACTTATGGTATAATGGCAGCGATATCGTTTTAGGTAGCGTAGGTGCAGCTAACAAAGTAAGAATATCTGCGAATTATAATACCAGCACCTCTTTTTATGCGGATGGTAGGGTTGTAATTGGTACAACTAGTTCCTTACCTGCAACAGGGTTTAAATTAAGCGTAGATGGTAAAGCTATTTGTGAAGAATTAAAAGTACAATTAAGCACTGCATGGCCCGACTATGTATTTGAAGATAACTACACACTCCCATCGTTAGAAGATTTAGAGAAAAAGGTAATGGAAGAAAAACATTTGCCGAATATTCCGTCCGCTAATGATGTGGAAACAGCCAAAGGTTTTGAAGTAGGAGAAATGCAAAATAAATTACTTGAAAAAGTAGAAGAATTATACCGTTATGTTTTTCAGCTTAATAACGAAAACAAGGCTATGAAGGCTGAAATAAAACAATTGAAAGGCAAAAGAAAATAGCACTCCTCACCTATATTCTTTACCAAGCGGATACATTGTATCCGCTTTTTTCGTTTTACAAACAATTTAAGAATTCCAAATGACCAATACGAATCCCCGGCTGCAGTTGGTGTTCTTACCAACCACAACGATAATGTGTTATTCCACCAATCCCTAATCAACTAAATTGCTACATTTACCCCGTATGGCTAAAAGTGTAAAAACAAAAACTAAAAAACCCAACCCCGATAAACTTACCGAAGAAAAAGAGGTGGAAGTAACGGTGAAAGAAGTGGTAAAAGACGAACGTACCCGAAAAATTGCCGGTACCGTTTTTATTTTACTGGCCATTTTTTTATTCATAGCCATCACCTCCTACTGCTTTACCTGGAAGGAAGATCAGGACAAGGTTTTGCAGCACGGCACTCATTTTTTAATAGCAGAAAATATACAGGTTAGCAACCTGCTTGGCCGGCTTGGTGCATTTATGGGTCACCTGTTGGTTTTTAATGGCTTTGGCCTTGCATCGTACCTTTTTTGCACTACGCTTTTGGTTTTAGGGGTAAATTTTTTAGCAGGTAAAAAACTGCTTTCGCTCATTCGTAACCTAAAATATGTATTGCCCGGCCTGCTTGTTTTTAGCGTAGCACTGGCCTTTGTTTTTCAAAAAAGTGATTTTTCATTCGGTGGCGGTGTTGGCAACATGGTAAGCCATTGGCTGGTAAATTTTGTGGGTACCACAGGCACAGCCGCTATCTTACTGGTAGTAGGTTTAGCGTACATTATATGGCAGTTTAATCCATCCTTTGCATCTATACAAAAGCGGCTTGAGCCAGTACTGGCTGAAAATACTGCATCTTTTGAACCTACAGCTACCCAGCAACAGGAAGCGGGTTTATGGGTAGATAATGCTGGCCAATCCGTAAACGATTTATACACAGATAACGGCGCACCGGAACCTGAACTTTTACCAACAGAACCCAAAGGCAACGCTTTAAAAGGCGATGGTAATGTAGTAGTCATCTTACCAAAACAAGAGGAAGATAAAAATCCGATAAATGAATTTGGTGTTTCGGAAAGAGAAGATGTTGCTGGTGTTGTTGGTGATAACACCAACAACGGCATTGTTAACCGTAAAAAAACGCCACCGCCGGTTTTGGAAATGGAAGTAAATACAGGGGTACAGGATGAAGATTTTAATCACGACCATATTTCGGTAATACCGCCGGAGCCTGTAAGGCCTCCTGCCCCGCCAAGCGATTTAGAACTGGAAATAAAACGCAAAGCCGACGATACCAAACTGGAAATAGATGTGGACGAACAGGCCGCCAAAGACCTTGCCCGTAAAAAGATAGAAAGTCTGCCGCCCTACGATCCGGTGCTGGATTTAAAAGATTATCTCTACCCCGGCCTTGACTTATTGGAAGCCCACGGTGGCGACAAAATAGAAGCCGACCCTGCCGAACTGGAGATGAACAAAAACCAGATCATCAACACCCTAAAAAACTACGATATAGCCATACAGCGTATTTCGGCAACCGTAGGGCCTACCGTTACCCTTTACGAAATAGTACCCGCTGCAGGTGTCCGCATCAGCCGTATTAAGAATCTGGAAGATGATATTGCACTGAGCCTTTCGGCGCTCGGCATTCGTATCATCGCACCCATTCCCGGCAAGGGAACCATTGGTATAGAAGTGCCCAACCACAAAAAGTCGGTGGTGAGTATGAAAACCCTGCTCAGCAGCGATAAATTTCAGCGGAATAATTATGCCCTGCCCATAGCTATTGGTAAAAAAATAGACAACGAAAATTTTATTGTGGACCTTACCACCATGCCCCACCTGCTAATGGCGGGTGCCACAGGGCAG
>JAYUTQ010000431.1:0-7061 GCA_043755055.1 Chitinophagaceae bacterium
ATATAACAGGTATCAACTGTTCCCCTTTTTTGTCAATAAAAAAATCCCCCTCTTCCTGTTTCACGATTGCTTTACCATTAACAAAATCACTCACCTCATCGTACCTGGGAAATATCACTTCTTTGCCAGTGGAATCTACAAAACCCCATTTCGTACTCACTCTTACAGCTGCCATTCCTTCAAAAAAATTTCTTACTTCATAATAATTTAAAGGCACAATTTGTGTGCCTTCTGTATTTACAAAGCCGTACCGTTCGTAGGTTTTATCGTTAGGGTTAGTATAAGACCCCTTCTTCATTACCATCGCAAGGCCGCTTTGAAAAAACCCTATATCATCGAACTGCGGACGGATCACTTCCTTCCCGGTTTTTAATTCCACCATTCCTATTTTACTGTTGAGCCCAACGCCGCAGTAGCCATTCGACCAGCCATATATTTCATCGTATATAACAGGTATCAACTGTTCCCCTTTTTTGTCAATCAGTCCCTTCTTTTTCAAAATTCCCACCACCGCATAAGCTTCGTCTAGCATAATAAAATTCTGCACCACATCATATTTAAACGAAATCAGTTCCTTGCCTCTCAGGTTCACCATGCCCCATTTCTCTTTCTTTTTTGCCCATAACCCTCCCGTTACACCATCTTTGTATAAATTCTCGTATTGAAAGGAGATGATGTTCTTTCCGTTTTTGTTGATAGTGCCATAGTCGTAATCTTCATTCCTTACAATGGCAAAATCATCTTCAAAGCTGTTTGCATCTCTATAAATAAATGGCAAAACCACTTCATCCAGGCTATCTATAAATCCCCATCGTCTATCTTTTTTTGCTGCAAGCAAGCTCTGGCTTTTGTATAAAAGGTCATCATATTCTGGTGCTATAATTTCCTGGCCAGCAAAATCAATAGTGCCCCATTTTTTATCAAGGGAAACAAGGCTGTAATCACCATCTCTTTTTAGTTGGTCGTACTTTCTTACTGTTATTTGCCTTCCACTTTTATTTATTAGCCAATATTTTTTGTCTATCCCAACCCTTGCGGATCCTTTACGAAAGTCGCTGGCCTCATCATAAATAATCGGCACAACTATAGTGTTTGTAGCACTAACAAAACCCGCTTTTCCATCGCTTTTTACCATCGCTAAACCTTCGGAAAAGTCAAAGGCGTAGTCGTACGCTAACGGTATAACCAGTTTTTTTTGTGCATTGATAAAGCCTACTTTTTTACCTTTTGTAACCCGGGCCATACCACCTACTAATGTATCCACCTTATCGTATTGAGCAAAAGATGTTACGCTCCATAACAGGGTGGTAATTACTAGGATAATCGGTTTCATAAGTATTGGAGGATTATAAAAAAAGGTTAGGAAAATAGTACCGGAATAAGTCTTCAATACTACGCCTGCTAAACGACATTGTAGCAAACTTGTAAAAAATGCTGGTTAAACACACCGTTCTAATAAATAGTGTACAGAAAGCATCCCCTGATATTTTAAGTCGTTTTACTAACGCCTGTTAGTATCAATGTCCATCTGCCTACATTTGCCCCGCTACAATAAGCACCCAACCAATAATGGATATTGCCATTTTAAAAAAGGCTTACCGCCTGATGTGTACTGCAAAAAGTATGGCCGAAACCTACGAGGCTAACCGTACCATTTGCAAGTATGTACACAGCACAAGCCGTGGCCACGAGGCCATACAACTGGCCACAGCACTGCATTTACAGCCCTGCGATTATGTAAGCCCCTATTACCGTGACGAAAGTTTACTACTTGGCCTCGGCTTTGAACCTTACCAAATGATGTTGCAATTAATGGCTAAAGCCAACGATATTTTCACCGGCGGCCGTAGCTACTATGGCCACCCCAATTACAGAGGCAGCGATAAGCCAACCATCATCCACCAAAGCAGTGCTACGGGTATGCAGGTGATACCCACAACCGGCGTGGCACAGGGTATTGCTTTTTTAGAAAGCCTTTCAAGCCTCCCTAAATCCCAAGACGGAAGCCTCGCTAAATCCCTCCAAAGGAGGGACTTTACAACCTTCCGAAATGAGGCAATCGGCTCTCCCCCTTTGGGGGAGTTAGAGGGGGCTCAAGGTTCGTGTTCCCACGAACTTTTACAACCCATTGCCCTTTGTTCCCTCGGCGACGCCAGCATTACCGAAGGCGAAGTAAGCGAAGCCTTTCAATTTGCAGTATTAAAAAAATTACCCATCATTTACTTAGTACAGGATAATGAATGGGGCATTAGTGTAACTGCGGCCGAAGCCAGGGCCATGGATGCTTACGAATATGCGGCCGGCTTTAAAGGCATGGCGAGGGTTCGTGTAGATGGCAGCAGTTTTGAAGAAAGCTATGCCATGATGGAACAGGTAATTACCCATGTAAGAGCAGGTAAAGGGCCGTTTTTGGTACAGGCCAAAGTACCATTACTTGGCCACCATACCAGCGGGGTACGCAAAGAATTTTACCGTACCAAAGAAGACCTTGATAAACATGCACTAAACGACCCCGGCCCAAAACTTAGAAAGCGACTAATAGAATTGGGTGAGTCAGAATCCGAAATAACCAGCATCGAAACCGAAGCTGTTACAGCCATAGCTCAGGCTTTTGAAAAAGCAAAAGCAGCACCCGAACCGGATGCGGCAACAGTTGCCAATCATGTGTTTGCGCCAACAAATATTACCGAAGAAAATGGCGTTCGTTCACCGGCAGGTGCCGAAAAAATACTCATGGTAGATGCTGCATTATATGCCATCAGAGAAATAATGGAAGACCATCCTTCAGCCCTTTTATATGGGCAGGATGTAGGCCGCAGATTGGGCGGTGTGTTTAGAGAAGCGGCTACATTAGCCGAGCAGTTTGGCGACCACCGGGTGTTTAATATGGCCATTCAGGAAGCCTATATTATTGGCTCCACTGTGGGCATGTGTGCAGTTGGGGCAAAGCCAATTGTAGAAGTCCAGTTTGCAGATTATATCTATCCCGGCTTTAACCAACTAGTTACAGAAATATCAAAAAGTTGTTATTTGAGCTGTGGTAAATTTCCTATTCAAACACTGATACGGGTACCAATTGGCGCCTATGGCGGCGGCGGCCCTTACCATAGCGGCAGCATAGAAACCACATTGCTTTCTATAAAGGGTATTAAGGTAGTGTATCCATCTAACGCAGCAGATATGAAGGGTTTGATGAAGGCCGCTTTTATGGATCCCAATCCTGTTGTAATGCTGGAGCACAAAGGATTGTACTGGAGTAAAGTGCCCGGTACAGATGATGCAAAATGTGCCGAACCTTCAAGGGATTATATCATTTCGTTAGGTAAAGGAAGGGTGGCTGTAGCGGCCAGCCAAACTGCAATACACAATGGCGATACCTGTTGCATTATAACCTATGGCATGGGTGTGTATTGGGCTACAGCCGCAGCCAAACAATTTAATGAACAAGTGGAAGTAATAGACCTGCGAACCCTTTTTCCCTTGGATGAAGCACTGATTTTTGAAACGGTAAAAAGACATGGCAAATGCCTGGTGCTTACCGAGGAACAACAGAACAATTCTTTTGCCGAAGCACTGGCAGGCCGGATTGCAAACGAATGTTTTAAATACCTGGATGCGCCGGTACAAGTACTTGGCGCAATGGATTTACCGGCAGTGCCGATAAATCTGGTATTAGAAAAAGCAATGCTTCCCAATGCGGAGAAGGTGGCGAAAAAAATCAGGGAGCTACTTGCTTATTAAACAACCGGCGCCTCCCAATCATCAGTTGCGGTAATGCCACCAACAACCCAAAGCCATTCTATTTTTTGGTAGGTAAATGCTATTTCTTCATACTCAGCATACCTGCTTAATTCGGGGTTTTTGTTATTGAGCATGGTACTTTGTATACTCACAATTGTTGCGTTGGTTAATTTTACGGTGTAGTGATTTACCTCTGCCCCGCCACCGCCAGCAGTACCTAATTTTGCTGTAAAATGTTGCAGCTCCCAGGTAGTAATGTTTTCATTATTCACCAATGCCCTATACAAAAGCGGACTGCTTTTATCAAGCTCTTTTGTGATTACAAAAGGTTTGTGTTGTCGTTTGCCTGCAGCTAGTCCGCTTGCAGCATCACGGGGCGAAATGATTTCATGGCTTAAGGCTATTACCATAATTTTCCCTTCACGTCCCTTTTGGGTTACGCTGCCCTTTATGTCGCCTTGAATTTGGCCTTTTAGTTTTAGGAATGCATTGAGTGCCATAAAAAAAAATTTAGACAAACAAGGTAATAATAGATTTTGGTGGAAGCAAGACCTATATGCAATTGCACTTTAGTTCATGTGCATTCTACAATCTGCTAAATTTCAAACCTCCGTTTTTAAATTGAGGTACAATTTTATAAGCATTGCTTTTGGATAAAAAACATTTTATATTCGCCTATTGAAAAAAACAGCTGCAATACTATTTCTCTTTATCTATCTTTTTTCGACAACAGAAGCATGTCAGTTGTTGAAACTACCTGTCGTTTTCGAACATTTTGCCGAACATAAAAAGGAAGATAAAAACATCACCTTCCTGCAATTTTTAGCGATACACTATTTACACGGCAGCCCAAAAGATGCCGATTACGACCGGGATATGCAATTGCCTTTTAAAACCAGTTGCGATATTGCCGCTTCATTTATTAGTGCCTATATGCCGGGTGCTGTTCAGGTGTCTGTTATGCAGCCAACAGTAATTGTGCAAGGCACAAAAAATGTAATACAAGATGAATTCCTTGTTTCCACTTACCTCGCCAACATTTGGCAACCTCCAAAATTTTGTTAGTAATACTTAGGTGTTCATTTACATAAATGGTTATCCATTTGTAATGCCATGCTTTGGATTAAATCCTTTGCATTCCTTGCTTTTTACTACTAAACAAAACCATTATGCTACATGCTATAATTGGCTTTGCCATAAAAAACAAGCTCATTATTGGGTTGTTTGTTATTGCCCTGATGGGTTATGGCAGTTACCAGTTTACCAGGCTACCAATAGATGCAGTACCGGATATTACCGATAATCAGGTCCAGGTAATTACCATTGCACCATCTTTTGGTGCTACAGATATAGAAAGACTTGTTACATTCCCCATAGAACAGGCAAACAATAATATTTCAGGCTTAAAAGAAATTAGGAGTTTTTCAAGATTCGGCCTATCACTCGTTACCATTGTTTTTAATGATGAAACAGATGTGTACTGGGCAAGGCAGCAGGTAGCCGAAAGATTACAAAAGGTACAAACAGAAATTCCACCGGGTATAGGCACGCCGGAACTTGGGCCTGTAAGTACCGGCCTTGGTGAAATTTATCAATATGTAGTACGGCCAAAAGATGGCTATGAAAACAAGTTTAACGAAACCGATTTGCGAACCATTCAGGATTGGATTGTTAGGCGCCAATTACTTGGTGTAAAAGGTGTGGCCGAAGTGAGCAGTTTTGGAGGCAAGCTAAAGCAGTACTCCATAGAAGTAGATCCCAACAAATTACTTTCTTATAATATAACGATTGCCGATGTGTTTAAAGCATTGGAAAATAACAATCAGAATACCGGCGGTGCATACATCGAAAAAGGGCCAACCGTTTTATACATCCGCAGCGAAGGGTTAATAGGCAGTATTGAAGACCTGAACAACATTGCCGTAAAAACGGTAGAGGGCGGAACGCCGCTGTTTATAAGGGATGTAGCCGAAATTAAAATTGGAAGTGCCACCCGGTACGGGGCCATGTGTTACAATGATAAAGGTGAAGTAGCAGGGGCGATTGTTATGATGTTAAAAGGTGCCAACAGCAGCGAAGTAATTAAAGATGTAAAAAAACGTATAGCACAAATTCAGAAAACGTTACCTGAAGGCATTATACTGGAACCATTTTTAGACCGAACAAAAATGGTAAACAATGCCATAGGCACTGTGGAGAAGAACCTGATGGAAGGAGCATTAATTGTAGTGTTTGTTTTAGTGTTGTTTCTGGGCAATTTCAGAGCAGGATTACTGGTGGCATCGGTAATTCCGCTGGCCATGCTATTTGCTGTAATTATGATGAACCTGTTTGGCGTAAGTGGCAATTTAATGAGCCTTGGTGCTTTGGATTTTGGGTTGATAGTAGATGGGGCTGTAATCATTGTGGAGGCAGTAATGCACCGCCTCAGCCATCGCAAACAAACAGATGACATCCATACATTAAGCCAACCGGAAATGGATGGTGAAGTAAAAAATGCCGCCGGCAAAATGATGAACAGTGCGGTATTTGGTCAAATAATTATTCTGGTGGTGTACCTGCCCATTTTTACGCTACAAGGCATTGAAGGTAAAATGTTTAAGCCCATGGCCCAAACTGTAGCCTTTGCATTGCTGGGTGCTTTCCTGCTTTCGCTTACATACATACCCATGATGAGTGCCCTTTTTCTGAGTAAGAAATTGAAGCTACAACCAAATATATCCGACAGGATAATGGGCCATATTGAAAGGGTGTATCAGCGTTTATTAAACAGGGTTGTACATTTTCCAAGAACAGTGCTAGTATCTGTTGTCAGCCTTTTTATAGTGTCGCTTATTACACTTGGCCTTTTGGGTGGCGAATTTATTCCTGCCCTTGAAGAAGGCGATTTTGCAGTGGATACAAGAGTGCTGACGGGAAGTAATTTAAACACCACCATCATCAACACTCAAAAGGCTGCCCACATTTTAAAAACACAGTTTCCCGAAGTGGAAATGGTAGTCACTAAAATTGGTAGCGGCGAAGTGCCCACAGATCCGATGCCAATGGAAGCAAGTGACATGATGGTGATTCTAAAACCAAAAGAAGTGTGGACATCAGCCAAAACATTTGATGAATTAAGTGAAAAAATGGGCATGGCTTTAGAGGCTGTACCCGGCATTACAGCTGGCTTTCAGTTTCCGGTACAGATGCGGTTTAACGAGCTGATGACCGGTGCAAGGCAAGATGTGGTATGTAAAATATTTGGTGAAAATCTGGATACACTTACGGCTTATGCTGAGAAACTGGGCAGCATCGTAAATACAGTGGATGGAGCAAAA
>JAYUTQ010000432.1:0-7060 GCA_043755055.1 Chitinophagaceae bacterium
CACACATTATATGCAGCCAGTTTCTGAAGTATTTCTTTCATGTAGGTAAATCCCCTTTTTCTGGTTGCGAAAATTAGGAAACAAAACCGTTCCGCATAAAAATAGGAATTGGCACTCTGCAACATCTTATTTTTGGAATTACCTAAAAATAAAAATCAAATGGCCGATAAAAAATTTCCACTAACGGGCTGGAGCAGCGTAAGTATTCATGGCGGTAACGAGCCGGACCCGATGTACGCCCATATAACCCCCATCTATGCAACAAGCACTTTCTATTTTGACACGGCAGAACAAGGCATGGAACGCTTTGCCAACAGCGACAAAACGCAGATTTACAGCCGCTGGGGCAACCCCACCAATAAGGTTTGTGAGCAAAAAATAGCAGCTCTGGAAGCCTTTGGCATTACTACAGAAACAGGCGAACCGCTGCAACTAAAAGCCCTGCTGCATGCAAGCGGACAAGCGGCCATGACCACCATGTTTATGAGTAACATGCAGGCCGGCGATAAAGTGCTAAGCCATCATTCATTATACGGCGGCACTTACGAATTGCTGCTAAAAGTGCTTACCCAATGCGGCATGGGTGCAATTATTGAAGATTTTCATGATTTGGAAAAAATGGAAGCAATTTTAAAAACAGATGCTACCATCAAAATCATCCATATAGAAACGCCTGCCAACCCAACCATACAATGTGTGGACTTAGAGGCGATTACAAAACTGGCAAAACAGTACGGTAAAATAGTAACGGTAGACAACACTTTCGCCACGCCTTACCTGCAGCAACCATTTAAGTATGGTGTAGATTTTGTTTTTCATAGTACCACCAAATTTCTTAATGGCCATGGCACGGCAATCGGCGGCGTTTTACTGGGAAAAGATTTGGAGTTTATGACAACAAAAGCCTGGAAATGGCATGCCCTACTTGGTGGCAATGCCAATCCTTTTGATGCATATTTATTAACACAGGGCATTAAAACTTTTGAGCTGCGGATGGAGCGCCACTGCAGCAATGCCATGCAAATAGCCGAATACCTCAACGCACATACGGCCGTTGAATTTGTAAATTATCTGGGTTTGCCATCGCACCCCGATTATGCCATTGCTCAAAAGCAAATGAAACATCCAGGCGCTATGTTGAGCTTTGAACTAAAAGGCGGAATCGAGGCCGGCAAACGGTTTATAGATAAGCTACAAATGTGTATCCGGGCTGTATCGCTTGGCACCGTGGATACACTTGTTTGCCACCCGGCAAGCATGACGCATTATGGTGTGGCAAAAGCTGAAAGGGAAAAATTTGGCATAACAGATGGCCTAATAAGATTAAGTGTGGGCATAGAAAATGTGCAGGATATTCTGGCAGATCTGGAGCAGGCGTTAGCTTAATACACTTGTTTACGGATCATTTCTTTTAACATCAGTTGTGGAAATTACCTTTTCCATAAACGGAAGCCTGAACCAACAGGTTTCTGCTAATTTGCCACTTTTAAACCCCTTTACATGAGAAAATTATTGATACTCTGTCTTACATTTTTATTAACGCATGAAGTAATGGCACAGGAAAATGCCTTAAAGCCCAATTACAAACTTGCAGCAAGGTGGAGCCCCAAAAAACAAGATAAACTACTTTTTAGTACCAATGTGGATGCCCACTGGCTTAAAAAAGGAAGCCGTTTTTGGTACACTTACGAAACGACGGATGGCAAAAAATGGTACATAGCCGACGCTATTAAAGCAGAAAAACGGGTAATGTTCGACAATGCAAAACTGGCTGCCGAACTAACCAAAATAATTAAAGACCCATACGATGCACAGCATTTACCTGTGGATAGCCTTCGGTTTATTAATGACGAACGCACCATACAGTTTGAGGTAAAAAGCACGGAAGAAGTTGAGAAAAAAGACACCACTATTAAAAAAGATTCTACTGCCAAAAAGGTAACCATACCTGCTGTAAAAGAACGCAAAGTGTACTATTTCGAGTACAACCTCGATACGGAAGTGCTCACTGAGCTAACCGGTTTTAAAAAGCCAAAACGTAAGCCATCGTGGGCTTCTGTATCGCCGGGTGGTGAGTGGGCCATTTTTGCCAAAAACTTTAACCTCTACTGGTTGGATAAAACCAACCTTGAAAAGGCCATGGTAAAAGAGGATGACAGCACCATTGTAGAAAATAAGATGACCACCGATGGTATAGAGCATTTTGCTTACGGCGATGCCAGAAATGAAACCAATGTAGAACGTGAAAAAAACAAGAATAAGCGCCGTGCAGTAGCTGTTATGTGGAGCCCCGATAGCAAGCATTTTGCCATGACCCGTACCGACGAGCGGAAGGTGAAAGACCTTTGGGTGATCAATAGCATTGCCGACCCACGCCCCACTTTGGAAACTTACAAATACCAAATGCCGGGTGAAAAAGAGGCGCCTGAAGACCACCTGTTACTTTTTGAAATGGCCAACAAAACCTATAAGGAAATAGCCATTAACATGTTTAAAGACCAGGAAGTGGCAGTATGGAACGCTAATACAAAAAAGAGCAGCCGCGACGATGAACGCCGCTCCCCCATTTGGCTGGGCAACAACGATTATTTTTACCTGAGCCGCACAAGCCGCGACCTTAAAAAAATAGATATACTAAGGGCCAATGTGCTCTCCGGCACTGTAAAAGCCATTGTGGAAGAACGTGCCAATACTTATGCAGAAACAAGAAAGCCTGGCATTGTAAACGACGGAAAAGAAATAATAGAATGGAGCGAAAGAGATGGCTGGGCCCATTTTTACCTGTACGACGAGGCTGGCAAACTAAAGAATCAGATTACTTCGGGCTCGTACCATTGCGAGGATATTGTAGGCATTGACGAGAAAAAAAGAATCCTGTACTTTTCTGCAAACGGTAGAGAACCAAACGAGGACCCATACTACCTGCACCTATACAAAATTAATTTTGATGGCACAGGTATAAAGCTGCTAAACGCCGGCGACTTCGAGCATAATATGAGCCTTGACGATAACAGCGAATTCTTTGTTGATAATTATTCCAGGGTAAATGCCATCCCAAAATCGGCACTTTACAATGCTGATGGCAAAAAAATAATGGATCTGGAAACGGCCGATTTTTCATCGCTGCTGGCTTCAGGCTACAAGTTTCCGCAGATATTTAAGGTAAAGGCCGATGATGGCATTACCGATCTGTACGGCGTTATGTACAAACCGTTCAATTTTGACAGTACCAGAAAATACCCGGTGGTAGAATATGTATACCCCGGCCCGCAAACCGAAGCTGTAAATAAAGCCTTTGTACGGGTGGGCGACCGCACCGACAGGCTGGCCCAAATAGGCCTCATCGTTGTAACCATCGGTAACCGTGGCGGTAACCCCGGCCGCAGCAAATGGTACCATAATTATGGCTACGGCAATCTTAGAGATTACGGCCTGGCCGATAAAAAAGCCACCATTGAACAACTGGCCGATCGCTATTCTTACATAGATATAGACAAGGTGGGGATACATGGCCACTCGGGTGGAGGCTTTATGAGCACAGCAGCCTTGCTGGTTTATCCTGATTTTTACAAGGTGGCTGTAAGCAGCAGCGGCAACCATGATAACAGCATTTACAACCGCTGGTGGAGCGAAAAACACCATGGCGTAAAAGAGAGCATCAGCGAAAAGGGCGACACCAGTTTTGTGTATAACATTGAAAAGAACGCCGACATTGTTAAGAACCTTAAGGGCCACCTGATGCTGACCACAGGCGATATTGATAACAATGTGCATCCCGCAAATACGACCCGTGTGGCAAACGCACTTATAAAAGCCAACAAGCGTTTCGACCTGATGGTATTACCCGGCCAGCGCCATGGCTACGCCGATATGGCCGAATACTTTTTCTGGGGTCTTGCTGATTATTACAGCAAATGGTTACTAAACGATTTTAGCCAACCTGTAGATATTATAGAAATGAATAAGGAGATAGAACAGGGCGGTATTAAAAAAAGATGATATGATTTTAAATGACTGCGCAACAATAATTGAGATGACCCATCTTAGGTAAGAAAAAAAATAAAGCCATGTTAAACCATGTTATTTGTAATAAGTCTGTACCTGCGAACCAATTTTAAATTATAAAAACATGAAACACACATTCAGATTATTCGGAATCCTTGCTGCTACAATGCTTTCGACTGGCTTACTGCTTACCTCATGTAAAAAAGAAATCAACAACACTACCGACGATTCGGTAATAGTTGAAACCCAAATGGCATCGGAAGATGATGCCGAAGCTGATGTAGTTTATGACGGCGTTTTTGATAACGTAATGGGCGTAGACGAAGAAGTAGGATTGGGCGGCGGTATTGGTGTTTTTGGCTCGGCCAATCAGGTGGATGATAAAGATGGCGAAGTAGAGCCGGGCACACCTTTTGGTGTAGATTCTGTAACCCGTTGTTTTACCATTACAAGGGTTCCTAACACACCCGGTATTTTTCCTAAAACCATAACTTTAAATTTTGGCAACGGCTGTACAGGCCGCAATGGCAAAACCCGCCGTGGTAAAATTATTACCGTGTACACAGGCCGCATGATAGCACCCGGAAGCGAAGCCACCACTACGTTTGACGGATTTTATGTAGACAGCGTACATGTACAAGGTGTACATCGTATTAAGAATAACAGTACAGCAGCGGTTCGCATATTTACACGTACCGTAGTTGGCGGCAAGCTGAGTAAACCAAGTGGCAATTTTATACAATGGAATGCCACACATACCAATACACAAACCGCTGGCCTTGGCACACCAAACTTCCCATTGGATGATGAATTTAGAATTACCGGTTTTGCCGAAGGCCAAAATAAAAGAGGTGTCCGTTTACTTACCTGGAGTCGTTTAATAGTAAACTCACTGCAAAAGAAATTTACCTGCCGGTGGTTTGGCAGCGGTACTGTACGCATTACAAGAAATGGTAATGCGGCTATACTTGATTATGGTAACGGTAGTTGCGATAATCAGGCTATTATAACCAACGGCGGCGTTACACGTACTATCACACTTCGTTAACAGCCCCTACCCTTTCTCAATAAAAAATGCTCCGGTTCTGTCGGAGCATTTTTTATTAGGACATTTCTAAACCTTATAAAGCAATTATTGAACCCATTCGTTTACATGTTTCCTCAAACTCATGCCACATTTCTGCCACAATATTAGCTGCCGGCAGTATATTTTTTACCAATGCACTTACCTGGCCTATTTCCAGTTCGCCTTCTTCCATATCTCCTTCGAACATGCCCTTTTTGGCCCGGGCACGGCCCAAAATATTTTGTAGCTCTTCGCTGGTAGCTGCTCTTTGTTCGGCCTCATTTATTTGGTGGTAAAACTTGTTTTTAATTAGCCGTACCGGCGTAAGTTGTTTCATAGTTAGTGCCGTATCGCCTTCGTTCGTTGTTATTACTGCATTTTTAAAATGAATATGAGATGATGCTTCCTCACTGGCTACAAAGCGGCTGCCTACCTGTACCCCTTCGGCACCCAATGCAAAAGCGGCAGCCATCTGGCTGCCTGTAGCTATGCCGCCGGCAGCTATTACCGGAATGCTAACGGCATTTACCACAGCCGGAATCAGTACCATGGTTGTAGTTTCTTCCCTACCGTTGTGGCCACCTGCTTCAAAGCCTTCGGCCACTACGGCATCGCAGCCGGCGGCTTCGCTTTTTTGGGCAAACTTGCTGCTACTTACCACATGCACCACCGTAATTCCATTTTCTTTTAATATGCCTGTCCATGTTTTTGGGTTACCGGCACTGGTAAAAACAATGGGCACTTTTTCTTCAATAATAATTTTTATATGCTGGTTAATATCAGGGTAGAGCAATGGAAGATTTACTGCAAAAGGCTTGCTGGTGGCGGCTTTACATTTTTGAATATGCTCTCGGAGTACAGCAGGGTACATACTGCCGGCACCTATAATACCGAGTCCGCCGGCATTACTTACAGCACTTGCAAGCTTCCAGCCACTTGCCCATATCATACCGGCCTGAATAATGGGGAGGTCTATTTTAAAAAGGGTGGTGACGCGGTTGGTAAACATAATATGCAAATTAGCCAATATGCAAATGTGCTAAAAAGAATAAGTAAAGACCATCAAAAAACTTTAGTGTTTATCTAGATATGAGTATGCCGGCAAATTGGCATATCTGAACATTTACGAATACCTGTTTACCCAAAATCAATCTCTGTATTATCCCCAATATTCAGGCTGCGGCTAAGGCCTTTTACATCGGCATCGCTGCCAATCAATGAATTATCAAGCACTACTTCATAAAGGTTAGTATAACTACCGATAATGCTATCTTTTACCAGCGAAAACTGTACGGTGGTATTACTGCCAATGGCCACATGGGGGCCAATGATAGCGTTTTTTATAATACAGCCAGGGGCTATACTTACCGGAGGAATAATGATGGTATTCTCATAGCCGTGTTTAACCGGGTTTACATTGCCGCCAAACTTTTTAAGCAGCGTGGCATTGCTTTCAAGCAGGGTTTCTTTTTTACCGCAATCAAACCAGTTTTTCACTTTAAAAGCTTTGAATTTGGCTCCCTGTAAAATCATACACTGCAATGCATCGGTGAGGCTGTATTCGCCATTGGTTTTTATATCGTCGCTAAAAATTTTATTAAGGCAACTAAAAAGTATTTTGGTTTCCTTTAGTTTATAAATGCCTACCAATGCTGTATTGCTTTTCGGTATAGCGGGCTTTTCCACCACATGCTCCACAAATCCATCATCATTAATTTCGGCTACGCCAAAATTTCTTGGATCATCTACCTTTTTTACACCAAGCATACTAAATGGGCTATTCACTATTTCTTTTACATCGTACTCACAAATAGTATCGCCCAGCACCACTATTACCTCATCTTTTCCTACAATATCCTTGGTTAGTTTTATGGCGTGGCCTGTTCCCTGCCGTTCGTTTTGGTAAACGAAATGTGTAGTTAAATGTGGATAGGTAAACTTTACGTAATCGTTTATTTTTTCACCCAAATAGCCTACTATAAAAATAAA